>JAJXXN010000191.1 GCA_021781075.1 Acidobacteriota bacterium
GAGAGCGAGATTCACAGGATTGCGGAGATTTTGCACGCGAAGGGCGCACTGCTTTACATGGACGGCGCGAACATGAATGCGCTTGTGGGCAAGGCGCGGCCGGGCGATTTCGGCGTGGATGTGATGCACCTGAACCTGCACAAGACTTTTTCAACGCCGCATGGGGGCGGCGGCCCTGGTTCCGGGCCGGTGGCATGCAAAAAAATCCTTGAGCCGTTCCTTCCGGTGCCGGTTTTGACCACGCGCGCAGACGGCACCAGATTTTGGAATTATGACCGCCCGCAAACGGTTGGCCGCGTACGCGCCTGGTATGGCAACTACGGCATGTTCATTCGCGCGCTGGCCTACATCCTGGCCAATGGCCCGGATGGCCTGCGGCAAACGACGGAAGACGCGGTGCTGAACGCGAACTACATCCGCAAGAAGCTTGAGGACCTCTACGAGCTGCCGTACAAGACCGCGTCGCTGCATGAGGTGGTATTCAGCGACAAGCGCCAGAAGGCGAAGGGAGTGGCAACCGGGGAAATAGCCAAGCGGCTGATTGATTACGGCTTCCACCCGTACACGGTCAGCTTCCCGATGATTGTGCACGGGGCGCTGATGATTGAACCGACAGAGAGCGAGTCGCTGGAGGAGCTGGACCTTTTCATCCGCGCGATGCGTTCGATTGCCGCGGAAGTTGAGGAGAACCCGGAAATGGTGAAAACCGCGCCGCACTCGACGCGCGTCAGCAAGCTGGACGAGGTGCAGGCGGCTCGCAAGCCGGTGCTGAGATGGAAGAAGCCCGAATAAGGCCATCCGAGAAATGCAAAGGGCGCGGAGATTTCCGCGCCCTTTGTATTATGCCGAAAAAATCACTTGACGGGATTCAGCACTGGGAAGCCCTCTTTCTCCGCGGTTTCAAGCAGTTTGACATCGGTTGAGACAAAAATGATGTCGATGCCGTGCATCATCTCGCGCGCCACGAGCGCGGCGCCAAGTTGCATGGCGTCGCCTGTGCGCAAGGCCGGCTGTCGGTCAATCAACTGCCGCGCCGCCTCCAGCACGCCAGGGTTGAGCGGTTGCTGAACCATGCGTGCAGCCTCGAGGCGCAGAATTTCCAACGCCTGGTTTGCCTGCTCGGTGGGAATATCGCCGGCGCGCTCGCGTCTGCGGATGACGGCATAGACCTCCAGCGGGGCCGCGGCGGAGATGAGCTTGCCGTTGTCGTCGGTGTTGCTCATGATCCGGATCAGCTCATCCGTGCCCTTCTCCTGGACAAAAAGCCTGGCGAAGGCGGTGGTTTCAAGAAAATAGCAGCTCACATTCCACCCCGTTCCTGGTCAAGCTCCGAGGCAAGCGATTCACCGCCCAGCGCAACCGGGCGGAAACGCTGAGTTTCCTCGGGCAGGCCTGCTTCGGCGCGGTTGAGGCGGATTGTGGTTGTCGGATAAGCCGGCGTCTTGGGATTCGGTATTTTGCTGGTCAGCACAACGCCGCGTTGAATGCACTCGGCGAGCACCGCCTGGCGCGAATCCGGGTTCTGGTTCCAGCGGAATGCCTTGCGCGGCAGGAAGGAATCACGGAACCACTTGAGCGCAATGAAAGCGTGGCCACCGCGTTCCGCCTCGGCCAGCGCGGCGCACAGTTCCTTCACGCGCACATCCATGTCAGCGGGGATGACGGCAAGCTGCGAATCGTCCGCATCCTCTTCGTACTCGCTTTCGCCCGGTGCATAGCTGCGCGCGGGGCGCGAGTAACGCGGGCGGGGTGATTCACGCTCATCGCCTTCTTCGCCGCCTCGCTCAAAATAAATGCGAATCTCATCGCTCTCAGGTGACCAGCTGCCGGCGGGGGCATTGCGCCGTTTGCTACGGCCATTTTCATCGCAAAGTTCAACGATTGCAGTGTAACCAGCCGGTGCCAGAAATTGCAGCGCGCGTTGCAGGCCGGGGATGGATGAGTTGGAAATCTCATCATTCAAAGCGTCTTCAATAATCTCTTCCACATCCGGAATCAAAAGATCATTGGCTTCAGCATTACTGGCGGAATATTTCAGGTTCATCTTCAGTCTCCATGAATACGCAATCACTCACAGGCCAAACAGTTGTTCGCCGCCCGAAAATTGACTCGTGAGGAATGGATAAGTGACTTGCTAATTGTAAGCCGATCTCATCGAGTTTCCGGTGCTTCCGGCTACTCAATGAGGATCCATAGTACATGAGCCCGGTTTTTTACTTCGAACGGCATATCTTCGGCATTGGCGCACATCTCTCTTGGTCTCGTCGGCCAGTTTGTGCGCGCTTACACGCTTATTACTAATCTAATAATACAGCAAAATGAAGCTCTGCTTCATTCTTTCAGGTAGATTGCCGCGCCCTAATGTAATTTATTTATGACGCGCGTTGAGTGACGCAAGACTTGTCCATCTTGCATTTTGCGGAGACTTCACCTCTCATGGCTCCGTACAATAAAAACATGCGGCGAAATTTACTGCTGTTTCTGGCTGGAGTTGTTTTTCTCTCCGTTTCAATTCGTTGCAACGCCCAGGCCTTCGATCTTGTGGGTCCCAAGGTGGACCTGCATGTTCAGCGTGACGGCAAAACGCTGCCCATCTCCGAAGTGGCCACGCTTTTGCCGGGCGACCGGCTCTGGATTCATCCCGATTTCCCTGACAGCCAATCGGCTCATTATGTGCTCATCGTCGCATTTCTGCGCGGGGTCACCAATCCCCCGCCGCCGGAGTGGTTCACACGCGTGGATACCTGGACCCGCGAGGTGCACGATGAAGGCGTTTTTGTGCAGGTCCCCGACGAAGCGCAACAGGCCCTTTTCTTCCTTGCGCCGGAGACCGGCGGCGATTTCACCACCCTGCGACATACGGTAGCAAGCCGCCCGGGCGCCTTTGTGCGCGCCACCCAGGACCTGCAACAGGCAAGTTGGGATCGCTTGCGCCTTAACGCTTATCTCGATGGCGTCAAGGATTCCACGCTTCATCATCCCACAGAACTCAAGGAACGCACCTCCAACATGGCGCGCACACTTGGCATCAAGGTGGACAAAGAGTGTTATGACAAGCCCACCGAACAACAGGCCCCCTGCCTGGTGCAACACACCGATGGACTGGTGCTTGACGGGGGCGCCGAGCAAAGTCGCGTCCAGCAGTTGACGTCGGGCTCGGGTGTGGACCTGATGAACAATCTGTCGATGACCAATGCCGCGGGAGGCGGGCTATACAGCCCGTATGTGGGCGCGATTGTAGACGCGGTGCGCATCTTTGGCTCCATCCGCACCGCGCATTACCAGTACCTGCCGGCAATTGCGCTGCCGGCAAAGGATGCGATGAATCTGCGGCTGAATGTGCCGCCCTCGTTCAAGGATCCAAAATCAGTCTTGGTTGTTGCACTGCCGCCCGTGGGCGCCGCAAAGCCGCCACTGCTGATGCCGACCAGCCTTACCGAAGCCTACTGCCTGCAAAAGACCGACCTTGTGCTGGAGGCGGATGGGGCGTCATTGGTTTATGCCTCGCACATGGCCCATGAATTGAAGCTTCATCTCAACACGGCAAATGGGCCACTCGACATACCCGTTCACGCGGATGCGGCTTTGGGCGGGCTGGTGCTTGATCAAACGCCTCCACTGCTCAAACCTTATTCCCTCACCGGTACGCTGACCGGCAAATGGGGTTTCGACAATTGGGAGGGGCCGCATTTCAAGCTGGTTTCCTCTCATCCCATGACGTGGCGCCTCGATGCGGACGACCAGAGCGCGCTGATACTCGACCGTGATGATGTGATCCATCTGGAGGGCCTGACGGATGGGGAGCAGGGCGCGCCGTTGTTGTGCGTGGAATCGATTGAAAAACTCAATGCGAATGGCAAGGGCGAGAAGCTCAACTGGAAGCTAGGCAAGGAGAATTCAATCGAGGTGACAGTTCCCCTGAAGTCGGCCGTGAGCGCTGAGAAGCTCCGCCCCGGCAAGGTCACCCTGGCGGTTCGGCAGTATGGCATGGAAGGGGCGCAGAAGCTTGAATTGAAAACCTACGTCGAGGCGGCTTCGCTTGACCGCCTGACGCTGAACGCCGGGGATGCGACAGCTTTGCTCAAAGGCAAGCGGCTGGATGAGGTGGCGAAGTTGCAGCTTGAAGGCATCCAGTTCACGCCTGGCTCCTTGAACCGCGTACAGGATATTGATCAACTCACGCTGAAAGCCTCGGCCGCAACGGACGCCCTCACTGCCGGCGACAAATACACTGCCCAGGTCCAGTTGCAGGATGGGAGAACGCTCAATGCCCCTGCGACGGTGAATCCACCACGACCCGAGTTGAGCCTGCGCAGCAAAGGTGTGCAATATGACCCAAGCCTCACCTTGCCACTTCATATGGGCTCCGCCGACGATTTGCCAACAACTGGCAAAATTGTCTTTTTTGCCGACTCCGACAAGCCCGCGCATTTCCCGCGTACTGAGAAAATCGAGTTTGCGGCGGTGGATGGCAGCTTTGATTACCAGCTCTCTTTGGCGGACGGCTCCTTGATGCTGGAGAATGCCCACACCGTTCTTGGCAAGCTGGAACCCGCCCAAAAGTTTGGCAACTCCGCCTTCGGCCCGGTGGCGATTCGCCCCTTGTCCACCGATGGCACCACCGGGGATTGGATACCGCTGGGGACTCTTGTCCGCACTCCCGAGTTCAAGTCACTGCGTTGTCCACATTCCGCGGCCAAGCCCTGCATCCTTTCCGGCAATGACCTGTTCCTTGTTGATTCCTTCGCGGCGGATGCGGATTTCCAAAACGCGGTCACAGTTCAACCTGACTTCACCGGCAACGAAATTCCAGTCCCACACCCTGCTACTGGAACGCTCTACCTCAAGCTTCGTGACGACCCTGCGGTGGTGCAAATCCTTACGCTGCAGGTTGAACAACTGCCCGCATCCAAAGACGCACAGCCAGTGGTGGCGCAAAAAGAAAAGGCCGCATCGCCGAATAAAAGCGATGCAGCCACGTCACCAGAGACAATTCCGCCACCTTCGGCACAAACTGATCAATCGTCAACGGTCGCGCCGAATACTCCGGAGGGCGCGGCGACTCCAGGTGTCGCGCAACCGGAAGCAGGCACGCCGACAGAGCCCGCACCCAAGCCGGAGACCACACCGGCGCCGCAGCCACAAAATTAATGGCTCGAGTGGCCATCTTCCTTGCTGCTGGTGGCAAACAGGATGCATGCGGCAAAGACAATCACGATTGCGGCAATGACAAAGATTGGGGAAGTAAACATGGGAAAACCTCCGTATTCAGAGTATCAAAAAACATCGCATCACCGGGCGTGATGCAGCTTTTGCGCCAGCAACCCTCTTTGTGCGAGATTGTATGCAATGGCTTTTCGCCATGCCAGCGGCAGGCACTTCCATTTTTAAAGGTTGAACTCATGGGAAAAACATCGGAATCAAAAGATTTACAAAGCATCCTCAACGCCTTGAAATCCACCTCGTTTGCGGTGACAGGCGCGCCCTCGGCATATGCCTCTGGCAGCTACCTCATCAGCAAATACGGCGCCGCCGCGATTGTTGACGGCAAAGGGCAGGTAATTGCCGGGCCGGGCGCCTTGGTCCACGGGCAGATTGCCCACCTGCTCGACCGCGGCTATCAGAAATTTTTGCGGACCCGGGAGTTCGAGCTGCCGGCAACCGCGACACAGCTCTCGTCGATACACCGCTTCAATGATGAGTTTCACCAGCTCCTTGGCGGCAAGCTTCTTTTCAACCAGGCGCTAGGTTCCACCAGCGACCTCTATCATTATGACCGCATCAAAGGCCGGGAAGCCGACGAGCACCGGGGGTCCACGCCCTGGCAGTCTGCGGGTCATTAATTTTTTAATTTTGCCGATGATCAATGCGGAGGGTGCTGCCGCTTTGATGAACAAGCCCCAGGACAACCCGGGAAACCACACTATTGAAAAGCGCCGCCATCAGCGCTATGTGGTCGATTCGTCAGCGACAGTGCATCTCATCAACACCGGACTAAGGTTGCGCGGCCGCATTGAAAACCTCAGCCCCGCTGGCTGTCGCATACGCACCGAGCAACCTTTCACCGTTGGCATATACATCCGCGCGGAGGTTGATTTTCACCTGGATGGCCAGCACTTCCGCCTGCCCGCCGTCACACAGGCTGTCCACGACAAACACACCGTCGGCATTCGTTTTCTTGAAATGAGCACACGCAAACACGACCAACTCATGGCTTTGATTGAGGAATTGAAAGCCAACTCGGGCCCTGTGATTGAGCAGGCTGCAGATCAACTGCGTTAAAGCGAATCCAGAGTTGATGTGGCCTGTTGCGTTTTGTGAAAGGTCGCCGCTCCCTGTTGGTGGCTTCCACTTGAGTGTATTGGCTTCGGGGTACAGTGACTCTGGTTTCGCTTTAGCGTCGCGCCCGTTCCCGCTGCAATTCGCGGTAGAGCTCGCTTTTGGCCCGGCCTGTCTCGCGTGCCAGGCGCTTCAACGCCTCCTTCTCAACAAGACCCCCGTTGACGAGCGCCGCCACCCGTTTTACAAGCGGCTCATCCGCGCTTGCCGCTGAATCCGGTTTCACCGGTTCAACGAGCAATACCATCTCACCGCGCACCCGCTCGCGTTTGCCGAGCTCCGCGCGTACCTCCGCAACGGTTCCACGCAAAAATTCCTCGTGTAGCTTGGTCAACTCCCGCGCCAGTGCCACGCATACCGTGCCACCCCAAACAGCCTCCACATCCTTGAGAGTCTCTTCAATCCGATGAGGAGCCTCATAAAAAATAATCGTCGCCGGTGCCTCGTTGATTTTTGTGACTCTCAGCGCCGCCAGCTCCGCCAGGGTTTCCAGCCGCGTCCTGCGCTCTCCCGCTTTCTCGGGCAGAAAGCCCTCAAAGCTGAAACGCTCCGCGTTCAACCCTGCGGCCACCAACGCGCTCAATGCGGCGTTTGCGCCAGGCACCGGCCAAACACAAGCGCCCGCCGCAATTGCCGTCTTCACCAGCCAGCTCCCCGGGTCGCTGATACCGGGCATTCCCGCATCACTGACCACCGCGATGCGCGCGCCCTGGCGCAATTTCTCCTCCAGCTCGGCGGCGCGTTCACGCTCATTGTGCTGGTGGTAGCTCACCATCTGTTTTTCAATTTCAAAATGATTCAACAGCTTCTGCGTCTGCCGCGTGTCTTCACAGGCAATCAGATCCACCGCGCGCAACACAGCCAGCGCCCGCAAGGTGATATCACCCAAATTTCCTATCGGGGTTGCCACCAGATAAAGGCCCGGGGCGAGCGGTTCACTCGCGCGCGCGCCATCCGCCACGGCTAGCGTCCGCCTTCAAGCCGCTCAATGCGCCGCTGTTCAGCCAGCATGGCCATGGAGCTCATCAGGTTCTGCACGCTCACAATACCCACCACGCGGCCACTCTCCGTAACCGGAATCAGTGAAAGCCCACGCCCGGCTGAAATCCGGCGGATGATTGCGCCCAGCGTGTCCTCGGGTCGCGCCACCTGGAAGGCGCGCGACATCACCGACTGCACATACCCGTTTCCATCGGTGCGCAACGCCTCCACAATCTTCTGCCGTGAAACAATCCCCACCAGTTGGGGCCCACGTACCACCGGGAAGTCCTCCTGCAGCGAATGCACACAGCGCTCCAGCGCACCCGTCAGCGTGTCCGAGGGTGAGAGCGTGGAGAAGTCCGTCAGCATCACCTCGCGCATGCGCACCGTGTCCACAACGGATTGGAAGAACACCCCCTGGTCTTCGATTTGCCCGCCGATAAACACAAAGCAACCCGCAATAAACAGCCAGGGGTTCTGGAGGATGCCGCCTGCGGCAATCAGCGCAATACTCAGCAGTTGGCCCAACCCGGAGGCGGCACGGCTTGCCGAGGTTGCATCATGCACACCCAGAAACTTGGAGCGCACCGCCCGTCCCGCATCCAGCGGGTAGGCCGGCAGCAGGTGCAACATGCCCATTCCGGCTTGCAACCACACAATGCTGCGCAAAAGGTAGCTTGACGAGATCCACGGCTGCGAGAGGAGGTTGAAATTTCCGCTTGCACCCAATAGCACCGCAGTCAAGGCACCGGCTGTCATCAGGTTTGCAATGGGGCCCGCCAGCGACAGCATGTACCGCGCTCGGCCATGGGCCGCCTTCTCCTGGCTTTCCGGGTCGGCATATGCGTAAAACGCGCCGATGGGTAGCACCAGCACCGCGCGTAGCTTCAAACCGTACCACGCAACAACCAGAATGCGCGCCACTTCACGCACCACCACCGCAAAGCTGATTGCCAGCCAAAGGGCAAAACCCGCACCTGAGCCGGCTTTTGCATTGATGAGCATGCAGAAGATGATCAGCAGCATAAAAAAAGTGTGCAGGCGCAGTTCTACGCCCATCCACCGCCCTAAAGGTATTGACCATCCTCGCATATTCAAGATTGTAGTCCGTCGGGGTGCGTTATGCTTGCATTTGAAATGCGCATCATCGCCGGGCCATATAAATCGCGTCAGCTCAAGGCGCCGCCGGGCCTGAAGACCCGGCCCACCAGTGATCGGCTGCGCGAAACGATCTTCAACGTACTTGCCCCGCGCATTGCAGGCGCGCGATTTCTTGACCTTTATGCCGGCTCAGGCGCCGTCGCCCTCGAGGCCCTCAGCCGCGGAGCCGCCGAAATCACTTGTGTTGAATCCGCGCCGTCGGCCGTGAAAATAATCCACGCAAACCTGCAGTCGCTCGGCATTGCACCGGGCGCCGGCTTTCGCATTGAAAACGCCCTGGTTGCGGGTTTTCTTCGTAAGATAGCCGACACGGGCCGAAACTTCGACCTCATCTTTTTCGACCCTCCCTACGATGCGGCGGTGGAATATCAAACCACCTTGGGCGCACTGCCGCCGATCATGCACACCGATGCTCTGGCCATCGCTGAGCACCGCAAAAAAGACAACCTGGCGGATGAATATGGCCCGCTCAAACGTATTCGTCTGCTGGCGCAAGGCGACGCAGCACTGAGTTTTTATCGATTGCAATAATCCTTCAAGTTCTGTTGCATGCACCGCTCTTCAATTCAATTTCAAACTCAAACTCGCAATCGCGCATCATCTCCCACCCGCGCGCGTGCAACATGCCTGATTCAACCCGCGCAACCGTGATTCCCTCGTCTGAGAGCTTGTCTCTTGTCCATTTCAATCCCTCGCGCCCCCACGCCACAATCGCGCGATTACCGATAAAAAGCAGGCATCCGGCGTCAGCGGCGGGCAGCACTTCAAGCACCGGGCGCAGTTCCAACATCGCAAACTCAGCCGGGTTGAGCGTGTTTATCAAATACGCATAGCCGCCCGAGAGCGCGCACAACCAATCCGGGTGGGGCGCGGCCCAAACACCGGTGGGAACTTTATCCGAGTTGAAGCCCAGTGCAAAGGTTGCGAGAAATTTTTCACCCGCGGCCGGCGAGACCAAAAGCTCCAGCGCCCCCCGCTCCACCTCTTCGACGCGCGCGGGGTATGCAAATTGACGCTGCGGCAAAATCAGCGGACGCCCGGGCAATATCTGGGCCTGCCAGGAAGGGGAAAAACCCTCGCACACAATACTGTCACTTTTCATGCAAACCCGCCGCTAAAGGCAATCATAAGTCTTTCCGCCCCAATGGAAAAAATCCAGGCTGGAGTGCCACTCCAGCCTGGATTCATGCCTGCCGCGGCCTGAAAATCAGGGATGCAGTACCAGCGTGTTTTGAAGCTGGAAGGTGAGCGTGCTTTCCGCCGGGATGTTCACACGCTTGCCGCGGGTTAAAAATTGCGTCACGCCGCCAAGGCCGCCGCCGGCAAGCATTCCTACTCCTGCTCCTTTTCCACCACCAAAGAGCGCGCCAAGAATCGTGCCAACCGCCGCTCCACCGCCGGTCATTTCAGCCGTACGCTTGTTCATCCCAAATCCGGCAGTTGCCTTCTCGTCCACTGATGAGCTGTCCACGTAATAGTTCGCGCCATTCAACTGAATTGAGTTGAGCGACAGCTGGAGGTTTGGATTGTTGGACCCGGAATTCTGGTTGGTATCGATCACTTTCAGGCTTGCCTGCGTGCCAGCGGGGATTCCCACGGCGCCGGTGCTGTCCACCACATCCTGGGTAATCGTGGCTGGATAAAGTTGCCCAGGCTGCTCTGTCGCGGTATCAATGGAGGCATCCGTGCGGACGACCATTTGGGAGCCAGAGGGAATCACCAGCGAGGGTGCGCCCTGAACCATGCTCTGCTGCATTGGAGCATTCGCCGGCGCGGGAGGCACGTTGCCCATCTGTGAAGGTTGTCCATAGCCGGGTTGTGCGGCTGGGGAATTATTTTGTTGCAGGGTTTGCCCATTACCGGGATACGCTGGCCCCGTTGAGGATTGCGGCTGGGCGCCGCCATTCTGCTGGTTAGCCGCCGCATCAGCCTGATTGCGGTGCGAAATCACCAGGGACGAAACATCATGAAGCGGGAAAACATAGCCTATGCCGTTTGCGCCCCGAAAAGAGACGCGGGTCACCCCGGTCCAATGGCCGCTGTATGATTGTCCATTGCGCAGGGCAATGTGATCCGCAACATTGGAAAGCACCAGCGACTGCACCTGGTCAAGCGGGAACGTGTACTGAATGCCGGAAGCGTCAGTGAATGCAATTTTGCCGCTATGGTCACCGGTGTACTCTCCCGAGTAACTCTTGCCATCGCGGAGAATGACAATGTCGGCCTGCGCCGCTGCAGCATACATCAGTAAAACAAAAAGTAATGCCAGAATTTTCTTCATTCCAAAAACTCCTCCTTGAGTAAAGAATCTCCCCGCGTCCCACGCGGGATTGTTTTGTGCGTTTCCTTTCTATAGACGCGCGAAACGGGAAAATTTCCCATCAGTTCGCCTGAGAAAGTCATTTTGAATGATTTCGTTGTTGTTCAGACAAGTTTCAATGGGGAAATTTGCCCAGGTACTCCGGCAACGGCGTGCCCGGCTTCAGCCGTTCATCAGGAACAGGCTCCCCGGCCTTCAACGCAACCGGCAGCACACCGGCCCAGACGGGCAGCTCGTAATCCTCTTCATCGTCGTGAGGGCCGCCCTCGCGCATCTTTGCCGAGGCTTCTTCCATGGTGAATTCAAGCACCGTCGTAGCCTTCAGCTCCTGCGGTTTCGGCATGCGCACCTCGTCCCAGCGGCCGGCCAGCAGGTGCTCACTGATAATCCTGAGCGCCTGGCCCTTCGCCTCGTCGCCTTCGATCTTCCGCGCCGTGCCAAAGGCCACCACCGAGCGGTAATTCATGGAATGATGAAATGCCGAGCGCGCCAGCACCAAGCCATCCACCAGTGTCACCGTCACGCAAACCGCGACTCCGCTTTCCAGTTGCCTCATCATCCGGCTTGCCGCTGATCCATGCAAATAAAGCTTGTTTCCACTGCGACCAAATAGTGTCGGGATCACAAACGGCTGGCCATCAACAACAAATCCAATGTGCGCCAGATAATGCGCATCGAGAATGGCGTGCAACACCGCTTCATCGTTGGAGCCCCGCTCCGGCAGCCGCCGCACCCTGCTTCGTTCGCTCATCTTTGTGACCACTCTTTCCCGCAGATACAACTACTCCCGGGTTCCACTTGGAAAGCCCCGGGAGCATGATGAATTGCTGATTCTGCGCGCTAAGTTTATTTGGGCTCTATTGGCGCATTGGTGGCCGCGGGCGGCGCGGCGGGGGCTGCCTGCTGTTGCACCGGCTGTTGAGGCGCCGGGTCAGGCGTGCCCTTGATCCCTTCCTTGAAGCCCTTCAAGCCTTCGCCCAGCCCCTTGCCAAGCTCCGGCAGCTTTTTGGCGCCGAAAAGAAGAAAGAGAACAATGCCAATCAGGAGCAAATGTGTCGGCTGAAATAAATCACCCATGTTTTACCTCCAGCCCCCATCCCCAACTTTGCCTTTCTGGATGAGGCGCTACTTCCAAATTTTATTGTCGCACAATTCCGCTTGCGCTGCCTTGTGCGCCCGCTCACAACGTTGCAATGCAAATCAGCGCTTTGTTTTCTTTGCCGCCGACTTCTTAGCCTTCTTGACCGAAGCTGGTTTTGCAGCCTTTTTGGCAATCTTGACTGGTTTTTTTCCGACTGCCTTTTTTGCTGGCTTCTTGGCTGCTTTTTTAGTCGGAGCCTTCTTGGCCGCCTTCTTTGCGATTTCTGGCTTTACCGGCTTTTTGCCATGTTTTACCGGTTTTCTTGCCGGTTTCTTCCCTGCGGTTTTAACCGGTTTCGCCTTCTCTGCCCGGCTGAATGATTCAGGCCGCAACATCTGCGCGCTTTTGCGTAACCGCTCAATGTCATAGAAGGCACGCTTTTCAGCGAGGAAAATATGCGCCACAAAATCCACATAGTCGAGCAGTATCCAATCACCCAATCGCCGGCCCTCAACACTGTGAGCATAAACGCCGTGCTCGCGTTTGAGGCGGAGCTCAATTTCGTCGGCGATGGCCACGGCCTGTCGCTGGTTCGTGGCCGATGTGATTAAAAAGTAATCGGTGAGGCTTGAGTCGGCCTCGTCGAGTTCCAGAACGAGAGTGTCCTGGGCTTTTTTGTCCTCGGCGGCGGCGATTGCCGTCTTAAATAATTTGCGGGTGATTGCGCGGGGGGTTGGCATGCGTTCTTCGGGTTCTCCAGTAGATAATGTTAGCGCGTTCACAGCGCGGAAGCAAAAGGAATCAAGTGTAGATCCCATGATTGTGAATATACGCGAGCACCGCATGTGGCATCAGTTGCTCACTGCCTCGTCCAGTCTGAATTGCAGTGCGCAGCTCCGTGGCTGAAACTTCGTTGTGCAACCCCGGCAGTATATTCAGCAGTGCGGCCCGTCCACCCTGATCGACAATCTTCCAGCGCTCCAATCTGCCATTCTCAAGCTTTTCCGGCTCTTCGACGGCCAACTTCAAGCCCATGGGCAAGTGCTCACCTAGCGGCTCCAAGGCTTCGCCGGGGCGCGATGCAACAATCACCTCAGCCAGGAACGGTATCTCCGCGCCGCGGTGCCAGTGGTCAAGCGCCAGCAAGGAATCAGCGCCCATCAGGCAAAAGAGCTTGCCGCCTTTGGACATCATGCCTTGCAAAGCTTCAAGCGTCTCCGCCGTGTAGTTTGGGGCATCCTCGGCGTGCGGGGCATCGATCATTGAAACGCTGAATTCGGGCTCGCCTTCAATGGCGATGCGCGTCATGGCGCAGCGGTCCTCGTACGCCGCGCCAAGGCCGATTTTCAAGGGCTGGCGGCCAACGGGCACAAATAGAACCTCATCAAGCCGCAGCAGCTCACGTGCCGCACGTGCCACGGCCAAATGGCCAATGTGTGGCGGGTCAAAGCTGCCGCCAAAAAACGCCACGCGCCGACCATGCAACAAGTCTTCGCGGGCTCCGCGTTCCACTGCAAACCTGTTTGTCGGCTTCTGCTCCATTTCACCATCCTAGACCGTTACCGCCCCTGATAGCATCGTGGTATGCGCTATATTCTGATCGCTCTCGCCCTTGCCGGTTGCATCGTCTCCGCGCTTGCATTGCAGGTTCACTACTCCAATGATGTACAGCCCTGCGACATCAACGAACATTGGGATTGCGGCATCGTGAACCACAGCCCCTTTGCTGAAATTGCGCATGTGCCTGTCGCCGCCATCGGCATTGCCGGTTACTTGCTGCTGGCGCCGCTCTGCTTCTTCCGCATTCGCAAATATCTTCTGCTTGGCTGCCTCGTCGGCCTCGGCTTCTCGCTCTATCTGACACATATTGAGAAGGATGTCCTGCACGTCTGGTGCATCTACTGCGTGGTCTCATTCGCAATCATCACCCTGATGACACTGTTGAGCCTGGCGTGGGCGTTTGCCTCGCGCAAAAAGAGTTCTTAAGCTGCTGAGACGTCGTATTCGTCCGTCTACAGCGCTGATAAACTAGGGTACGGAATGAGCCTGAACTGGTACGCGAAGTGGATGTACAAATGGGAGACGAGGCTGACCACGCGGGATGAGAACCGCATCGTCCGCCCCGTGGAATGGGGCTTTAGCTGGGTTGGGCGGTTCCTCAAGCTTGCCGGCATTGAGGCGGAGGAATCGATGAGCAAGACGGAAGCGCTTGCCGTTTTTGCAAAACTCAACCAGTGGATCGCCGCCAACCCGGAGCAATTTTATGATTACGAGCGCCCGGTGGATTTCCGCCTGGAGGCGCGCTTCCCTCAACTTTTCCCTACCAATGTCCGCCCCGAGACGCTGGCGCAGGACGCTGCATTGCGCGAGCGGGCCGAGAATGGCAAACTGGGCAAGGCCAAGTTTTTGCGCTTTACCTCGCCGGAGCACACCCCCTACCCCGAGAACAACCTGGTGAATGCGCGCTGGTATCCCGCCGCGCCAAAAAATGACTCCAAGCGACCCAAGCAGGCTATCGTGATTCTGCCCCAGTGGAATGCCGATGCTTTCAGCCACAATTCTTTGGCCACAATCTTCAATAAATTCGGGGTTTCAGCACTCAGGCTCTCGAAGCCTTACCACGACATACGCCGCCCCTCGGAGCTGGAGCGCGCGGACTACGCGGTGAGCTCAAACATCGGCCGCACGCTCTCTGCTTGCCGTCAGGCGGTTATTGATATTCGCTGCTGCATCGACTGGCTTGAGTCGCAGGGTTACGAACAATTCGGCGTCCTCGGAACCAGCCTCGGCTCCTGTTACGCCTATCTCGCATCAATGATCGACCCGCGCATCCAGGTCAACGCATTCAATCACGCGTCAACTGCCTTTGGCGATGTGGTGTGGAACGGGCAGAGCACGCGCCATGTGCGTCGGGCATTCGAGGATGCGGGCTTCACGCAGGAGGAACTGCGCCAGGCATGGGCCGGCATCAGCCCGGTCAGTTTTTTCCGGCGTTTTGCCCAATGCGGTTTGCCGGAGCGCAAGAAGAAAACGCTGCTAGTATACGCGCAGTATGATTTGACCTTCCCTTTGCAGTATTCCCTTGAGGTCCTGCGCGCGTTTGAACAGCACGGGTATGACTTTGAATGCCGCGTGCTGCCCTGCGGTCATTACACAACCGGCGAAACGCCATACAAGTACATGGATGGCTGGTATCTCGGCTCATTTGTTTACCGTGCATTCAAATCATTGCGGGCCGAGCGCGTCAGCTAATCCTTACCGGGATCCTATTTCGAGGGGGGTATTATGATATTGCCCATGAAACGCAAACCACGACTTTTGATTGCAGCGCTTCTGTTCGCCGGCTCGTGCGGGTTGGCGCAGGAAGGCGTATTGAGCGTTCTGGATTATCGGAACGAGCAACCGGCACGCGCCAAGCATGGAATGGTGGTCAGTGTGCATCACCTGGCCAGTGATGCAGGCGTTGAAATCATGCAGGAGGGCGGTAACGCCATTGATGCCGCGGTGGCCACCGGCTTCGCGCTGGCGGTTGTGCATCCCGCGGCGGGCAACCTGGGCGGCGGCGGATTCATGCTGGTGCGCGGGCACGATGGCTCCACCACTTTCATTGATTATCGTGAGCGCGCCCCGCTGGCGGGCAGCACGAATATGTACCTTGATTCCAAGGGCAACGTGATCCCCGATGCAAGCACACTGGGGTATCGCTCCATTGCCACGCCCGGTTCGGTTGCGGGCCTGGTTTACGCGGAAAAAAAATATGGCCGGCTCTCACTCACGGATGTAATGGCGCCGGCCATCAAACTGGCACGTGATGGATTTGTATTGACGGAGGAAGAGGCGGCGGAGCTGAAGGATCCCGACCTGGCCAAATTTCCCGACTCTCGCCGTATCTTTCAACGTGATGGCAACTACTACAAAGCGGGCGAGATCTTTCGACAGCCCGAATTGGCCTTCACATTGCTGCGCATCTCTATCAACCCGGATGATTTTTACCACGGCAAGCTGGCTGATGAGCTGGTTGCCGACCTCAAAAAGGGCGGGGCAATCCTCGGAAAAGAGGACCTTGCGCATTATGAAGTGAAGGAACGCAAACCCGTCATCGGCACTTTCCATGAGTACACGATCATCAGTGCGCCACCGCCCTCCTCCGGCGGGTTGGTGTTGATCAGCGCGTTGAATATTCTTGAGGGCTACAATCTCAAGCGGCTCGGCGACCGCTCGGTTGATTCCATTCACTTGATTACCGAGGCCATGCGGCGCGCCTTCATGGACCGTACGGATTACATGGGCGACCCGGATTTCAACCTGATTCCCGTGAAGGAGTTGCTCAGCAAGCGGTATGCCGAGGCGTGGCGGCGCGGTATTGCGGGCGATGAATCCACGCCCAGCGCAGGCCTGAAGCGGCCGGAAGGTTTTTTACCGCCACCGCCCACTACCGCCGGCCGATACAACGAGCACAATCACACGACCCACTATTCAGTTGTTGACCCGGATGGAACCGCTGTATCCGTTACAACAACCCTCAATGATTCCTTTGGATCGCACGTGACTGCCGGCTCGCTCGGATTTTTACTGAATGATGAGATGGATGATTTCGCCGTCAAGCTGAACACGCCGAATTATTACGGATTGATCCAGGGCCCGGCCAACCTGATTGCCCCTGGAAAGCGGCCCCTGAGCGCAATGACGCCAACCATTGTCCTCGAGAATGGCAAACTGCGCTATGTGCTCGGCTCGCCTGGCGGACCGCGCATCATCACGACGGTCTTGAACATCTTTCTCTCCGCTTCCCAAGGCGGGTTGAACATCCAACAGGCTGTTGATGCGCCGCGTTTTCATCATCAATATCTGCCCGACACCCTTTACCTAGAACCAGGCTTCGAGAAGCAGACCATTGCCGGGTTGCAGTCCATGGGTTACAAAATCAACATCAAGGACGGGCATTGGTCCAACGGCGAGTGCATTGAGATCGACCCGAAAACAGGTGATAAATTGGGCGGGCAGGACCATCGTAGCCATTACGGCGAGGCGGCAGGCTGGTAATCTCAAGGAATGACCAAAGTCATTTCAAACCGGCTCTTTTCTTCACATCATCTTGATGTTGCGGCAATGGAATCAGTCATGGCGGCAGGAGTTGACGCGGTTGAAATTTCCACAAATCCTCATTTTTTCAGCAGTCTGAATTTCGACAGCCTGCGGGAGCTTGCGCGCTGGTTTGCTGCCAATCCGTTACTGCCCTGGGCAGTGCATGCGCCAACAATGATTGGGGAGGTCACCGAGCATGGCGGCGGCTTGCCCATCAACTTGCTTCATCCTGACAAGGCGCGTCGCATCAATTCCATGGATGAAATCAAACGTTCGCTGGATGCCGCCTATTTGATTCCTTTTCGTTATCTGGTTTTACGGTTGGCTCATCCGGAAACAGAGTGGACGCCCGAGACGCAGGAACACGGCGTCACAGCCCTTGAGCATCTTGGGGTTTTTGCCGCGCAATCCGGTATGAAGCTTCTGCTTAAGGCCGACAGTTCCAATGCCGGCAAGCCTGAACGACTGCTTGAGATCCTTGCAGCAGGCCGTTTTCGCACTGTACAGCTCGCCCTGAATACAGCGGATGCATTCGGCACTCAACATGCTTATGATTTGCCGCATGATTTGTTGAAGGCGGTTTACCTTACAGATCTATCTGCTGGCGCGCAGGTATGGCCGGGTGAAGGCTCCGTGGACTGGCCTGCGGTACGCGGGCAAATCAACAGCTTGCCGGATGATATGGCTGTCGTGCTCTCAACAAATTCCAGTAATGCAAACGGTGGCACTCCTCAACATGAAAAAATCCGCCGCGCGTTTGCACTCGTTTCCTAGTTCGCTGATTTGCCCTGCGCGCCACTTCCAATTTGCTGAATGATTGTTCCTGATGGCACTTTGATCTGGAATTGATCATCACTCAACTGCATATTGGCCACAACTTTTTCAACGGTCAAAATCAGCTGATACTCTTCAATTGGCCTTTTGATGATCACGACACCGGGATACATTTCATCCCCGGTCTTGCTGTATTTGGAATAGAAAACCTGTGTTTCCAAGTTGCCATCCACGTCATAAAGGTCCTGCTCGTATGGCAAAAGATCTTCACGGTGAAAGTACACAACACGCACCGGTTGCAATTCCAACGAGCCTGGTTTCTGGCGCATGATGCTTAGAATATATTCGGGAGTCAAAAATAGGTGTTTCCGGCTGGCATCTTCAAGTGTCACAGTGTCTGCTGTGACAGCATAAAGGTCTGCTGCATCCAATCCTCGCACAATCATTGCGTCGAAAAATGTGTTTGGCCGCAGGTTTTCTTCAAGTGTAGCCGAGCGTTTATGTGATTTATTGGATCCCTTGATGGCTTTGCCACGCGGCGGAATATAGAGGGTGTAAGTAGAGCCATCACTCGTCAGGTCGAACATGCGCCCGCCGACAACTGGGTATTGACCCAGCACGCGCAACATGGACGGTTTCCGCATCAGGATGTGGCCTCGAAACACAGGATAATCTTTTGTGATTCCTTCCTTGCTTTTTGTCATGCTGGCTTTGATTTCAACTGTGGCGTTGAGTGTGTCAAAGTGGCTCCAGCGTTCATTCAGGTGCGCCACCAGCTCTTCCGCAGTAGCGGTGATCACGGCATCCGGTGCTTTGGGTATCGGCAATTTCCGCTTTGTGGGCAACAGACAACCCGGGAGAATAAGCAACAGCAGGGGCGAAGCATAAAGAAGGATTTTCTTCATCGTCCACCTGCATTCTTCCTGGCTTTACGGTATGCCCCGACTGCGCGGTCATGCTCCGCAAGAGTTGCGGAAAAATGCGAGGCGCCCTGCGCATCCGCTCCGGCGGCAACAAAGTAGAGATAATTGGTTTGCGCCGGGTGCATGGCCGCTTCAATTGAACGCAAGCCTGGATTTGAGATCGGGCCCGGCGGTAAGCCAGCATGAAGATATGTGTTGTAGGCGGTATCGCGCTTCAAGTCAGAAGCATAAATTGTGCCGCGCCATATCCCTTCCAGTTCGAGCCCATAAATAATGGATGGATCTGTGGCCAAAGGCATCTTTTTAGCAAGACGATTTTGAAACACACTCGCCACCAGAGGTCTCTCCGCATCAACAGCAGTCTCTTTTTCAATCAAAGAGGCAAGCGTGATAATGTTGTGCATCTGCGTTGATTCAATTCCAGCTTGTGCGGCTTCCATACGGAAGCGCCTGACCATTTGAGTTATGATTTGCACGACTGTGGCTTTGCGTGGAAATTTATATGTGTCTGGGAAGAGATAGCCTTCGAGCGTTTTCGCTTGGGGATCGAGATCGGAGATCAAACTGGATTCATTTGCAGCCGCGGTGAGAAAATCCGCGCGTGAAGCAAACCCGTCCCGCTGCAAAATTGCTGCGATATCAAACAAATTGGACCCTTCGGGTATGGTGACGGAGATGGTATACACATCACCGCGTTCCAGCCGCTCACAGACTTCTGCAGCGGTCAAGGGATGGTCGAAGCGGTATTCCCCGGCTTTCAACTTCAACCGGGTATGAGCGCTCATCCAACAGGCGAGGCGGAAGAGATAAGGCGAACGAATGATGCCGGCCTCGGCCAGCGTATGAGCTATTTGCGCGCTGTTTGAGCCCGGGTGAATCTCAACAAAGGTTTCCTCTTCGGGTCCGTATGGGGTTTTAGCGGCCCAATACCCGGCTGCAAGCACAGAGGCAAAGGCGAGCACTGTCATTAGCATCAACAGTGTTGCCGCTTTGCCGCGCTTTTTGCCGTATTTCATTCGACGCGCTGTCATGCCAGTATGAATTTATCACCCTGATTGGACGTGATTTACCGTAAAAACCACCAATTTAATTATATCGTTTCCTGCGTTTGCCCCAGCTTCAATCCAGGCTTTGAGTGTGATTCACCAGTAAGGCATTCCGTTTATTCTTGAGATGTGAACAATGTAACTCAACAACCACGCTATTTGGCTCTCGATATTGGCCAAAAGCGAATCGGCATCGCAGTAAGTGATGAGTTAAAAGTCACGGCGCACCCGGTAATGACACTGGTCCGTAGGCCCCACACCAGAGAGGATCTGCGTTCCATTGCGCGCCTGGCTCGGAAGTATGCCGTAGCTGGCATTGTTGTTGGCGACCCGTTGCATCTCTCCGGTGAAGCGAGCAGCCAGACCTTGCGTGCTCGTGAGTTTGCGCGTCAACTGGGTGAATTGACCGGCCTGCCCATTCATCTGCATGACGAGCGATTGACAAGCCGTGAGGCCCACCAGATTCTTTATGAGGCTGGTCATCCACGCCAGGAACACAGTCGGCAAGTGGACCAAGTGGCGGCGGTGTTGATTTTGGAATCATTCTTACAGCAGCAGGATAGTCGGATGGACAGTGCTGGAAGCAGTGATAAAAGCGTATAATTACAGCAGATTTTGACTTTCCCACATCGGACGCCGAATGCCCGACCACATAAAAAAACAACTCCAGGCCGAGATTCACCAGCTTGAACACGAGCTGGCTCATGAGCTGCCGGCTGAGATCAAGAAGGCCGTTGCGCTTGGTGATCTATCAGAGAATGCCGAATACCATATGGCCAAGCAGCGCCAAGTGTTTGTGAATGCGCGCCTTGGCCAGTTAAAGAAACGCATGGCAGAGCTATCGCTTGTCAACCTGGCGAATATACCCCGGGATCGGGCGGCCTTTGGCTCGACAATTGTGGTTTATGACACGTCGAAAGATGAGGAGATTGTTTACCGGCTGGTGACAAGCGAGGAATCGGACGTAACAAAAGGCCTGATTTCAACAACATCACCCATTGGCCGTGGCCTGGTTGGCAAGCAGGTGGGCGAGACGGCTACGATTGTGACCCCTAACGGCAAGCGGGACCTTGAGATTCTCAAGATCACAACCATCCACGATGAAGTGGGCGAATCAGAAGAAGAGAAGTAAGCAACATTATGGCGACAACGTGGACTAGCGCTTTTGGCAACGCGTGCGGCTGGTTGCTTAACCGCATTGTGCGCGGGCTTGCGCTTACACGCGTTTCTCCCAATGTACTGACCTTTATCGGCCTCTGCATCAACCTCGTCGCCGCATATATTTTTGGCCATGCCAATGTCACCAACGCCGGACGGATGTTTTTTTATGCAGGCCTGGTGATTATCGGCGCGGGACTATTCGACATGGTGGATGGGCGCGTGGCGCGCAATACCAACCAGGTTACGGTCTTCGGGGCGTTTTTTGATTCGGTGATAGACCGCTATTCGGACGTGGTGCTGTTCTTTGGGATACTGGTTTACTATGCCAGAATCAACCATTTCCGGTATGTGGTGCTGACGGCGTTTGTGATGGTGACCTCGCTGATGGTCAGCTATACACGGGCACGTGCCGAGGCGTTGATTGGCCAGTGCAAGGTTGGCTTCATGGAGCGGCCGGAGCGGATTGTGCTGGTGATTCTGGGCGCGCTTGGTTACCATTTTGGTGTGATGGCGCCTGTATTGTGGGTGCTGGCGATTCTTTCCACGCTGACAGTGGTGCACCGCATCAGCTACACCTACCAGAACACGAAGCATTTGCCTCGAACGGTGGATAGCCAGTAGCATTTTGTCCGCTTATAGACAGTAAAATTCCAAGCTCCATAATTTGCAGGGTATGGAGCCGTCAGCAATTCACGACCACTGACGAGCAGCCCTCACGGTACGGCCGCCACTCCAATAGAAAATCAGTGACAGAGCGCGGATCCATGCGGCCCATGGATTCAAATTCACCGGAGCGCTGGCTATAAAGGAGCTTGCCGCCTTCGGAGAGCACGGCCAGTGCGGGGACGCCACGCTCGAGCGGGATTTTATACTTGGCGGCGAGAGCGAGGTTGGCGTCGTAGTGGCCGATATTGATGTGCACCAGCACGAAGTTTTTCTCGAGCAGCATGGCATTCTGGTCGCGGTGCAGGTAGAGGTCCAATACCTGGCAGTCTGCGCACCAGTTACCGCCAAAATCGAGGAGAATACGCTTGTGGCCGAGTGCGGCGGCCTTGAGGGCTGCGGCGAGGTCACGCGAGGCCTGCTCCGGTGCAGGGTAGATTGCGCGCGGGGATTGGGCGGGAATGGCACAGCCAACAAGGATCAGTAGGACAAAACTCAGGTTTTTCATTCAGTCTCACGATTGTCAGAATTGCATGCCTGATAGAAAGATGCGTGCTGCGAATGTGCGGTTACAACAAAAATACAACGGGCGCCCGCGAAGGGCGCCCGTTGAGGTTGCAAGGAGGATCCGATTAGAACTCGAACCTGCCGTGAAGTTGAAGCACGCGTTGGGTAACCGCCGCGCCCTGGAAGGAGCCGTAGGGGCTGGTCGGAGGAGCAACAGTGCTGGTAATCAAGCCATATCCACCATTACCCGCAGCGGTACCTGGGTTAGAGAAGTTGACATGGTTGAAGATGTTGTAGGCATTGGCACCGATCTGGAAGTTGATCTTGTTGTGCCGATACAGTGTTTTCAACAAGCTGATGTCCGTATCAAAGTAATGCGGACCGTAGAGTGCGTTTCTACGGACATCACCAAAGGTAGTTTGAGAGCCTGCAGGGACCAAATCCGTTATGGCCAAAGCGGAAGTATACACCGCTTGATGCGGATTGGAACCACTGGTATTGGTCAAAGTGGTAACGCCAGGGGCCTTTTGAGGCATGAAGGCGGCACCAAGGTTGGTGTAGCCGTCGTTGCCCAAAATTGCATTCGTGATGGAGAAAGGAATACCGCCACGGGCATAGAATTTGCCACCAATCGTCCAACCGCCCAGAACCGTATCAAGAAGAAGATTTGAGCTCTTGTACGGCTCGACATAGACAAAGTCGCCTACGAAGTTATTGCGAATATCGTAGTCGGCATTCGAATAGTTCAGGTTCAGGGAGGACATATTCGGTGTCAACTGACCGCCGATTGACCCTGCGTTGAAGTTTTCACCAACACCGCCATTGGAAATGGTATCCAAGGCGTGGCTAAAGGTATAGCTGACTTCAGCATGAAGGCCATGACCATCATACTTGCCTGCAACCCAAATGCCATTGTAGTTCGAGTGCCCACTGTTGGTGTAAGCCGTAACACGAGTGTAGCTTGGGTCGGCAGGAGGTGCATCCAGGCCAGCAAATGACCCCGCGGCTCCGATAACCCATGAACCGCTGAACG
Organism: Acidobacteriota bacterium; assembly: GCA_021781075.1. Classification (GTDB taxonomy): domain Bacteria; phylum Acidobacteriota; class Terriglobia; order Terriglobales; family Acidobacteriaceae; genus CAIMNN01. Next base: position 23,075 of record JAJXXN010000191.1, read on the forward strand.
GATCCCATGTGTTGTCAGACGCGTTGATGAATTGATCCTGCAGGATTTCGTTGTAGCCATAGTTGCCTGTGTAGTTGATGACCATGGCAAAGTTCTGAGTGATTCCGCGTTGAATCTGCAGGTTGTACTCAAGATACTCTGGCACGCGGAACTTGCCGGGGAAATAGGCATTAATCGCAGGCGGGTTAAAGGGGACGCCTTGGCTCAGCAACGTCGAGTTGATCGCACTCAAGCCCTGACCCGACGTAAACCCGGATTCAACGGCAGTATTTGAAGCTGCTGTGTTATAGCCCGTGGACGTTGCGCCGGAGGGGGCAATGTTGCCGTAGTACGTGGTTTCCGCGTTGTAATTCGGGAAGCCCTGGATGGAGTTATCGAGGAAGCCCGCAGGATAGAGGTCGGAGAAGAGACCGATGCCGCCACGGATTTCCGTCTTGTCGTCCACCGAGTAGTTGAAGCCAACGCGAGGCTGGAAGTTGAAAATTTCAACACTCGGGAAGGGGTGGGCATTGGCTGCGCGGATAGACCCGCCATTGGCAAAATTGTAAGGCTGGCTCGTGGAGGCTCCGCCATTCGGGAAACTACCCACATAGCTTGAGAAGCAATTGCCGTTGCAGAGCGGGTTGCCTGTGCGGTCAATGCGGATGCCGTAGGTGAGTTTGAATTTGGAGTTGAGCTGCCATTCATCCTGGCCATAGAAGCCAACGTTGTAGAGGGCAAGGCGCGCGGTCAAGGCATTGCTGTAAGCCTGGTTGAATGAGTTGTAACCTGTGGGGAAGTAGTTATTCAAACTACCGCTGGCGAAGTCACCCAAGTCCAAAATGACAGTGTATGGGAAGACGGTGTTGATGCGCTGGTCGTAATCCTCTACATCATCACGGCGGAAGTTCACACCCGTCTTGAAGGTGTGCTTGCCATGAATCCAGGTAAAGTCATCTTCAAACTGATACTGGGTGACGTTGCGACCCTGGGTCAGATAGAAAGGAACACCAAGCTCAGGCAAACCTGGCGCAGAATTCACACCGCTGCCATCGAGTCCAAAATCTGAATAAAAAAAGTTGATGGGCAGTTCAGCGTACGAAGCCGGGGTGTTTGTCGGGCCAAAGTAGGCTGAGTACCAGTTTGCAGCTGCGACAAAGACGTTGGTTGTGTTCGGGTTGAAGGCATAGCTGTCATCGAACTGGCCTTCATACTCTGGCTGGATTGAGACCGCGCTGAAGAGCGGGTCGATAAAGCTGGTGTAGGTGGGCTGGGAGCCGTGGTCGACCTTGAAGCGGCCAAAGATGCGGTGCTTGTCGTTGACCTGCCAGTCAATACGGTCGGTGTTGAGCCACTCAATGTTGATGTTGTTCGCCGAAGCGGAGCCAACATTCATACAAGGCGTGTCCACGCCGAAAGTACCGCCGCCGGGAGCCAGGGTTCCAGCCAGATCGCCGCAACCCAAGTTGCCAGTACCATCCTGGTTGGGAGCGGAACCGTTAGTTACCGGAATCGCCGTGGCATAGGCTGGTGACTTCTGGAAGGCCGCGATGACCTGTCCGTATGTTGTGGCCGAAACTGGAGCGACGTTTTCAGTCATCCAAGTCTGCAACTGGGTTGTTGGGAAGGTAAGAAAACCGCTTGAACCTGGAAGCACATAACGGAGGCCTTCGTAATCGGCAAAGAAGAAGACCTTGTCCTTGATGATGGGGCCGCCCGCGTTGACCGCCCACTCATTGGAGACGGCATGAGGACGTGATAATGGTTGCTTGCTCAAACTTTCATCAAATTGATTGAACCAGCCGTTGGCATTGAGCATGGAGCCGTTCCAGTTGTAGTCGGCTTCGCCATGAAACTGATTACCACCGCTCTTGGTGTTGTAGTAGAGCAATGCACCGGCAGCGCGGCCATATTGGGAGTTGTAACCGTTTTCAACGACGGTGGCCTCAGCAAGTTCGCCCTGGCCCAAGGTCAGGTTCGAGCTGCCAGAGTTGTTGAGGTTGAGGAATGGATCCTGGTTGTCAAAACCGTTAAGCACGAAAAGGTTGGAGATGCCAGGGATGCCGTTGGCGCTGAAGTTGCCATAAGAGCCACCAACGTTGACAACAACACCGGGGGCGGTGAAGGCCACGGTGGTTACGTCACCACCGGGGGTGGGCAGGTCTTCAATCTGCGATTCATTGAATGTGGTAGCGATAGCCACGTTCTGGGTATCAACCAGAGGCAAGTTGGTAGCCGAGACTTCAACCTTGGTGACATCACCCTTGGGGGTGACATTGATGTCCGCGGTCACTGTGGTGCCGACGAGGACTTCCACTGAAGTCGCATTCGACTGAAGGTTCTGCGCAACAGCAGAAACCTTGTAGACGCCGGTATTGAGTTCGCTGGCGGTGTAACGACCAAGTGAATTAGTCGTTATGACTCGTGTGGCGTTGGTTGCCACGTTCACAATGGTCACCTTGGCGTTGGGAACCAACGCGCCTGTGGGATCCTTGACTTCGCCGCTGATACCGCCCGAAGTGGCGCTTTGTGCATGGGCGACCGGAGCCAGATTGACGAGCACAAAGCTGCCAACCATGAGCATCAGGACCGCGAGAATTGCTCCGTGCAAACGATTGAATCGCATGGAATTCCTCCAAGATTGATAAGGCATCTGAAAATAGACCGTCAGATTGCCGGGTTTTTAAGATTGCGTATTGGATAGAGAGAAAAGCATCCAATCCGCAGCATGTGTGTTTCGGTTTTCCCTTCAATAAGAGCTAAATAGCGAATTTGAAGGGCCCAGTTTTGACCGACTCACCACCCGCCACGGCAACCCGTAACAAAACGGCAGTCAGATTCGGGAAGATAGATGCACGTTGTGTGCCAAAATGAAAATTTGAAAAATTAATTGGAAGTGACTGAAAACAATGTTAAATAGGTGGATGGTCGAGGTCTGATTCACCGAATTACTATGGAAAACTGTATGAAAATTCACCACTTTTCTGTATTTTGTTACTGGAGTGCGGTGATGGTGGTAAGGACTGGGTTAAGCTCGAAGGTATGCAGATTACGGTGGCACATATAGGGGGCAAGATTCCGGAGCCGTGGGCTGGGCTGACGGAGGAGTATGTGCGTCGTTTGGGCGCGTATGCGATAGCCGGGAGCCAGGGGTTCCGTAGCGAGGCAGTGCTGGTGGATTGGATGGCGCGACAGAAGAGCGGGCCGGTGCTGGTGTTGATGGACAGCCGGGGGCGCGGGATGAGCTCGGAAGGCCTGGCGGATTTTGTGGAGCAGCACCGGGAACGCGGGACGCGGCATTTGGTGTTTGCGATAGGGCCAGCGGATGGGTGGAGCGCGGGGATGCAGGAGCGGGCTGGGAGCGTGCTCTCGCTCGGCGAAATGACACTGGCTCATGCGCTGGCGCGCCTGGTGCTGGCGGAGCAGTTATACAGAGCGCATACTATTCTGGCGGGGCATCCGTACCATACGGGGCATTGATGGCGACAGGAGACAGGGCTCTCGCACAGGGCTTGGGGCGTAGTGAGAACGATTGGATGGGTTGGTGATTCAAGCCCAGCGGAAATTGGACAGCGGATATTTTGATGGAGTGAATTCCTGGCATTGACGCGGGAGCATCAATGCTAGGATGAAGCGGTTGATCAGGCTGAATTGAAAGCCGGTGGGGGAAACAGACATGCAGCGTGGATTGATGTTGATTACGACAGGCGCGGGCAAGGGGAAGACGACAGCGGCAATGGGAATGGCTTTGCGCGCGGTGGGCAATGGAATGAATGTGCTGATGCTGCAATTTTTGAAGGGGAGCTGGCACTACGGGGAGCTGGACGCGGCAAAGGCTTTTACCGGGGTGGGCGACGGCGATGGCGGCAGCGGGCTGGGGCGGTTTGAGATTCGTCAACTGGGGCGGGGGTTTGTGAAGGTGGGCAATGCGGAGACAGACCCGGCGGATGTGCGGATGGTGCGCGAGGGATGGGAAGAGGCGCGGCGGGAGATATTGAGCGACAAGTGGGAGATGGTGGTGCTGGATGAGATTAATTATGCGATTTCATATGGGTTTATTACGGCGGTGGAAGTAGCGGAGACACTGAAGGCGCGGCCGGAGCGGCTGCATGTGATTTTGACCGGGCGGAATGCCAGCCCGGTGCTGGTGGAGATGGCGGACACGGTGACGGAGATGAAGGAAGTGAAGCACGCGTACCAGAAGGGGATTCAGGCGGCGCTGGGGATTGAGTATTGAGAGCAGCACAGAAGATTTGAAGTGGCGAGACTGTGCTGGATTGATAAACAAGGGAAATTTTATCAATAAGTTAAAGCGGCAGGCTGTGAAACACAAAGACACAGGCGCGTTTTTTGGGGGGTTACATTCCCTTGTCGAGGCGGCGGACAAGAGTCTGGCGTGCGCCATCAAAGCCGATGCACTGGAGGGCGGTTTTATTGATGTCGATGGTGGAGAGAAAGGCCTCGACGAGCCTGGAGAGGGAAATTTCGTGGTTTGCGGCCCAGACACGGGCGCGCTTGTAAGAGGTTGCAGAGATGGAAATGGTGAGGTTTTTGCGTACGGGTTCCATGGATGTATTGTGCGATGGAATGTGGAAATAATCTGCAAAGGCGACGGGCAGGGAAGCCCGGAAAAGTCCACAAATTTCCCCAGGGGCTAAAGCCCTTTTTTTTTGCCCTCCCAGGGCTGAAAAGAGGCAAAACCCGCCCCGAAGGAGACGAGAATCCTGAACCACGCCAGCAACGGCACGGCTAGAATGCGGCACTACCGAGCGCCCCCCCTACCAGCAGCCTCATCCAGCAGGCCGCGGATTACCTGTCCGCAGCCTGAAAGCTTGCAGCATGGACAACGCCGGTGCGGAGAGCGAGGAACAAGCAACCGCGGATTCTTCACCGGCAGGTGCGAGCCCGGAATGAGACGGTGTTGGGAGAGCGTGGCGGCGTGTTGGCAAGCCGGGCGGCGGGTGCGGGTAATCTATATAGTAAGAAATTTTGAGGGGGCAGGAATGAAGGACGAGATGAAGTATGCGACGCTGGCGGTCCATGCGGGGCAGTACCCGGATGCGCAGACGGGCGCGGTGAATGTGCCGATTTATGCGACGTCGACGTTTGAGTTGACGGGGGTGGGGACGGACCGCGGTTGGGACTATTCGCGGGCGGGCAACCCGACGCGGGACCGTCTGGAGGAGGCGCT
>JAJXXN010000230.1 GCA_021781075.1 Acidobacteriota bacterium
GTCGGCCTGATACTCGGGCGAGCGCAGGCCGTTGCATTGCTCTTCCCACATGGGTTCGGTGGCCCAGGCGCGTTCAGCGAGGGCGAGAGCGCGCGGGAAGAAAAAGTACTCCATCAACTGGGGGCCGAGGACGCGCTCGCTCCATAGATCGCCTTGAAGGCCGCGGATGTGGGAGAGCCCTTCGGTGGTGAATGTGGGCTGGGTGCTGAAATCCTTGCAGGGGTCGAGTGGCGCGCCCTTCGAGGTTGCGATGGCCGCGTGGTAGATGTCGGAGGGCGTGAACTGGTAAGCGGTCTCGGTTGTGACAAAGCCATCCCACAGGGCGCCGGGTTCGTTGGGGTCTTTTTCCTGGAGCATGTCAAAGTAGAGATTGGAGGCCTCGCCAAGCACCACATCAAAGCCGGCATTGGCGAGGATGGCGGCGTGGTCACCCTCGGAATCGCCCCAGGTGTTGATCCAAGTGACCGGCGTCAGCCCTGATTGCGCAAGGCTGGTGTCGGCGGCGGCATGGCCCTTGGCATCCGTGGTCAGCGCGGCCTCTTCCCAGCTTTCAGGGTGGATTCCCTTGGAATTGAGCAACTGGCTGAGTTCGGCCATGTACTTGTGCTCAAGGGCTTGGGGAGTGCGTTCTGCCTCGGGAAGGCTTTGACATGCGGCAGTGTACTGCCAGGCGTGGTGCGGCACCTCATCACCGCCGATGTGGATGTGCTGGAATTGCACTCCGGCCTCGGAATACATTGATTTGATCTCGTTGAAGACCTTGTCCATGAAGTGAAGCGGCGACGGGATGCAGACATTGATGATGTTCCCCGTCCACCCCTGCACCGAGCTTCCCGTGGCAGGCTCGGTGGGGTCGGTGAGCAGATACTCACGGGCGGCGGAGGGATTGTTGGCTGCCATCTGGTGTCGGTAACGGGCGAGCATGGACTGGATGGCGGCATTGGCATGCCCCGGGCCTTCAATCTCGGGTATGACCTCGATGTGGAGTTGGTGGGCGTGGCGGAGGATTTCAATGAAGTCAGCCCGCGAGAAGAAGCCGCTGCCGTATGTTCCGGGAGCGTAGGGGTTGGGGCCGGAGTCCAGGGTTGGAGTGAGCATTTCGGCGGGCTGTTCATCGGGGTTGAATCCGCGGCGACCGCCGACTTCGGTCAGCTCCGGCAGGCCTGGGATCTCAAGCCGCCATCCCTCGTCGTCGGCGAGGTGTAGTTGGAGGACGTTGAGCTTGTAGAGGGCCATTGCGTCGAGTAGTTTGAGAATTTCGGGCTTTTGCTGGAAATTGCGGGCGACATCGAGCCCGAGCGCGCGATGCACAAAGCGCGGGGAATCCGTGATGTGCATGGCGTTGAGGGTGGCGGTGTGGGCCGCTGCGTCTGACTTTGCGTCTTGAATCAACTGGCGCAGGGATTGAATGCCGTCAAAGATGCCGTCGGAGGTCTGGCCGGTGATGGCAATCTCGCCCTCGGCGCTGATCCAGAGTTCGTAGCCTAAACTCGCAGTGGAGCCTGGGTTTGCGGCGTGGTAGCGCGGCACGAAACGCTTGAGCAAAATGGCGTGAACGGCGGGGCGGAGTTGTTTTTGGTCGCGGGCCTCGGAGGAGACGCTGATGCCCAGTTCATCGTGCAGCACGCGAGTGAGTTGATCGGCCTCGCTTTTCAGGTCGTCGGAATAAAGGATGGTGGTTTTGTCGTCGATGGTGACGGAGCCATGCAGGGACTTGATGGCCCTGGGCGTGGGAACAATGGGAATCTGCTGCCCGGCAGGGAGCAGGGTGAGCGATTCGTTTTGGTGAAAGCGCGTCTCCGCCGTGGAGACGGGGATTTTGTCTTCAGTGCCGCGGAAGAGCTGCTGCGGGGGAATGGAGTAGGAAATATTCTCACTGGGGATGGCGAGTGGCTCCGTGCCGTTGAAAACGAGGAAGAAACCGCCAGGAGCTTGCGAGTAGGAGAGGATGGCGCCATCGGAGGTCAGTTGCAGGGAAAGCGATTCGCCTTTGCCAAGGCCTTGAAAGCGTGGTGTGGGCGCAATGCGGAAGAGGTCGCCATTGATGCGTTCGATGGTGAAGGCCGTTCCCAGCGGCGGCGGGGCGATGTCGAGCTCAAAGTTGAAGTAGAGCGCCCAGCCGGCGGCGGGTAGCGTTGCATCGCCCGTCATTTTGAGGTCGAGGCGGGCGGTGTACTGGTCCGGCGGATTGAGGCCGTTGTTCAGAACTTGCCAGTGCAGCTTGAGGCCACTGGCGAGAGCCTGGCGGACGGTGGCGGGCGAAGATTGCGCAAGGGCGCAAACGGCAAGGGCGAGGCCGGAAAAGAAGGCGAGCAGAGGACGGGTGATGAGGGAGCGATGCATGGTCAGTCTCCTTGTTGATTAGAATCCGCGGCTGCGGAATTGGTGTATCAGTCGGCGGTCTTTTTTTGATGGGCGGTGTGAGGGTGCTGGTTCGAGAGTGGCAAGGGCCTTGCGCTCGGCGGCCAGGCGCAGGCGGCGTTCACGGCTTGCATCGGTTTCATGGTACAGGGTTTGGGCGACGCTGGCTGGGCCGCGCAGGGCGCTGAGTGCGAGCACCTCGACGCTAAACTGTTCATTTTCAATGCGGATTTCGAGCTTGTCGCCAATGCGCACTTCTCGGGAGGCCTTGGCGGTGTGGGTATTGGAGGTAATACGGCCCAGCTCACAGGCGCGGGAAGCCAAGGCACGAGTCTTGAAGAAACGCGCAGCCCAGAGCCATTTGTCCATGCGAATGGGATCCGGTCCCTGATGCTGTGGTTCTTTGGTAGCCATTTGATCATTCTGCCACCTGGGAGTTGTGGTCTGTCCAGCGCGGCGTAATGGCGATAAAATGAATTCATGAAGCGCTTTTTTCGTAATTCGTTTCTGGCACTCAGCTTGCTCGCTATTCTAGGGCTGGGCGTATCCGCACAAAGCAGCAATGCCAGCCGTGGCCGCAAGTTCAAGGAACCGCCGCCGACGGCACGCATTGAGATAACCGTCATCCACGACGTGAACGGCAAGCCGATTGAGAATGCCTCGGTTATTTTCCATGAGTTGGACAGCCGTGAAAAGGGCAACATGGAGCTGCGCACCAACGAGGATGGCAAGACCGTCATTGATGTGTTGGAAATCGGCTCGACCGTGCGTTTCCAGGTAATCGCGCAGGGCTACCAAACCTACGGGCAGGATTTCAAGATTGAGAAGTCGAGCCTGAACCTGCTCGTGAAGCTCAGCCGCCCGGTCAAGCAGTACTCAATTTACAACGACCACTCAAAAGATGCGGCGCAGCCCGTGCCGGCCCAAGTGCAGCCCGAGCAGCCCGCGCAGAATGGCCAACCGGCTCCTGCGCAGAGCCAGCCGCAAACCCAGCAGCCGAAATAAGGCCATTGGATGAATCTTGCCGCGCAGCCATTGAAGGGGAAGGTCGCACTGGTCACAGGCGGCTCCAAGAGGCTGGGGTGGGCCATTACGCGTGCCTTGTCTGCGGCGGGCGCGGATGTGGTGATAACGGGCCGGGAGCGGTCCAAGGATGCGGATGATAGCGAGAGCGAAGCGCGCGCGGCGGGCAGCCGCGCGCTTTTTGTCGCGGCCGATGTGCGGGATGAGAACGCGGTAAACCAGGCGGTGGCGCGCTCGATTGCTGAGATGGGCCGGCTCGACCTGCTGGTGAACAATGCGGGGCGGTTTGAGTCGGCGAAGTTGGAAGACCTGAGCATTGAGCAGTGGGATGATATTTTCGCTGTCAATGCGCGGGGCCCGTTTTTAATGGCGCGCGCGGCGATAGCTCATTTGCGCCGTGCCGGTGGCCGGATTGTGAACATCGGGTCGCTGGGAGGCATCAACCCTTGGGCCACGCACGCCCATTATTGCGCCTCGAAGGCCGCGCTGCATCAATTGACCGCGGCGATGGCCAAGGCCTTTGCCCCGGAGGTGAGCGTGAACTGCGTGGCGCCGGGATGGATTGAGTTTGCGGGCTTTGACCAGCAGGTGGCGGAGCATTTCAGGGCCATGACGCCGATGCAAGAAAATGGAAGCGCGGAGGATGTGGCCGCGGCGGTTTTGTTTTTTGCCACCGGGCCTCATTTCATCACCGGCCAGACGCTGGTGGTGGATGGCGGGCTGGGGCTCTGACTCAGCGGTTGAAAAGCCTTTTGAAGAGCCCGGGTTTTGCTTTTCCCTCAGCTTGTGTGCGCGCGTCTTGTGTGGCGCTGAACCCGGGCAATTCGCAATCCCAGAGGCCGGCCATCTCCGGCTGCGCGGGTAATGCGCGGCCTTCAAAAACCGCCAGCGGGTTGGTGACGCAGAGCCGTTCCGCGGTTGCCGCGCCCTTGCGCTTGCTGACGTACTCAAATCCCTTGCGCAAGTGCGGGGGGCGCCATTCCACATGGTGCGCGTCGGTGGCCAGAAAGTGGATCCAGTCGCGGTCGAGAAGTTCGTTGGAGAAGCGTTGCGCGGTTGCGCCGAAGCGGCCGTACAGGGATGACGCTGTGACCTGGACCAGATAGCCGCCCTTGAGCCAATCGGAGAGAATCTCCGGCTTGCGTTGGAGAATGGGATTGCGCTCGGGATGGGTGATGATGAGTTTGTAACCGGCATTTGCCAGCTGCTCCATCGCATGATGCAACTGCGGTGGAATGCCGAGGTCGGAGAACTCAACCAGCAGGTAGCCCCTGGCGTTGATCGAGTAGCGGGGGAAGTTTGCGAGCGCATCCTCGATGTTGCGCGCATTGAGGTGGAAATCGCAACCGAGGCCAAGGGTGAGCAGGCCATGCAGCTCGCGGCGCAGAACTTCAAGCCGCTCTTCAATCACGGGAAGGTCATAAAAGTAATCATCGCTTGCGTGGGGAGTGCAGACGATATGGGTGATGCCGTCCGCTGCAGCCGCACGAGCCATTTTGAGCGCGGTTTCGAGGTCGGCGGGGCCGTCGTCAACGCCATAGACCAAGTGGTGGTGAAGATCGATCATCCGGTTTATTGTATCGCCCGGTCGATGCTTTTATTTGCACTCACTGAGTGGGGCGAGGCTGGACCCGATGGCCTTCATGCGCGCTTCGAGCCTGTTCTGCGCCTCAAGGAACGAGCCGTCGGGCAGTTCGTCCAGATTCAGCGACTTGTCAACGCCGCAAACTTTCAGGGCTTCGGTGTGTTGCGTGAACCTTCCCAAGAGGCCTGGTTCGCCATAGACGGCCCTGCCGCCGATCATAACTAGGTCAATCTGCGTTATGCGGCCGTCGGTGATGGCTTTGTATGGGTTGTCGAGCGCGGTGGAATCCGCGGGATGAACGAGGATGAGGTCGGCGAGTTTGTTTTCAGCCAGGGAGCCGACCTTGTCGTCGATGCGGGCCACGCGTGCCGGGACCTCGGAGGCCATTTCAACCAGTTGGCGGCTGCTGAACAAACCATCAAACTGCGCCGCGCTGACCTCGTGGGCGTAGCGAATCTCGTCCCACATGTTGTCGGAGCCGGTGGGCGACCAATCGGGCGCAACCGAGATGGTGACGCCGGCGCGGAAGGCAGCGTCGAGGTTGACTGTGGTGCCGTAGAGTTCGAAATTCGAGCGCGGCGACCAGACGATCGATGAGCCGGCATTGTGGACGCGGGTGAACTGCGCGGGTGAAAGGCCGACGGCGTGGACGAGGACCGTGTGCGGGCCAAGCAGGCCGCGCGCATCGAGAAGGTCGAGCTCCTGCGCGCTTTCCTCATCGTCGGCGCGGCCCTCGGCCATGTGAATGTCCAGCAGGTCGATCTTGCCGTTGCGGATGCCATCCGCAACCTGCGCCGCTGCGTTGGCGTTCATATCCAAGGGTAGAATCCCAATGGAGTTCACAATGCGCTCGTACCCCTGGCCGGAACCGTAAAACCCTGTTGCCACATCGAGGTTGCGGACCAGGCCGTCGATGCAGTGCGGCAGGAGGTCCGTGTGCATCACGTTCCCAAAACCAATCATCGAGGTTGTGCCGCCAATCAGCGCCTTGACCTCGGCGTACTCATCGATGTCGCAGAATCTTGTGCCGCCTTTGAAAAGCTGGTTGGCTTTGCCGCCCAGTTCATCCCAATATTGCGCGGAGTTGCGCCAGGCGTAGCGGTTGGGATATTTGGAGGGCGGGGTCCACCGCGGGAAGACGTTGAAGGTCGGATGGTCGTGCAGGTCGATGAAGCCCGGGAAAATGAGGTCGCTGGTTTCGACGATCAGGGCATTTTGCACCTGGGGCTTTTGCGCGGAGAGATGAAGGATTGCGCCATTGAAAATATCAAGCCAGCCGTTGCGGATGAGCCCACCGGGAGTGACAAGGTTGCCGTTGAGCAGGATGTGCCGGTCCGCTGTGGCCTGTGCCCGGCATGGTAACTGGAGCATGGCAGTCAGGCATAGGATGGCAAATAGGGCTGCGCGTTTCATGCAGAGATGATTGCACAAAGCGGTGGGGATTGCACGGGGCAATAGCCGGGGAATTGCTTAAAACATTTTGAAGTGGATGACGAGATATTTCTTGGGATTGGTGCGCATGCCATTGAGCAACTGGGCAGCCTGGTCCATCGCCTGATCGGTGTGGTCGTAGAGTGATTTGCTTCGGAAAAGCTGCCCGACGGTGCCGCGTCCGGCATCCACCTCGGTAAGCAGGCTGTCAAGGTGGGTGATGGATTCGTCGAGCTTGCGCGCGAATTCCGGATCGTTGATGAATTTGCCCGCCGCGCCCTTGCCGGACTTGATGGTGCCAAGAAGCTGGTTGGTGTTGTCGATGGCCGCGTCGAGGTCGTTATACAGCTTGGGGTCGTGGACCAGCTTGCCGGCGGTGCCGTTGCCGGCATCGATGGAGGTGGCGATATTGTCCAGATGGGCGAAGGCATCGTTGGCGCGGTTGTAGAGCGCGTCATCATTGACGAGCTTGCCGAGCGTGCCTTTGCCGCCAG
>JAJXXN010000352.1 GCA_021781075.1 Acidobacteriota bacterium
TGCACTGCTGCCCTTGCTGGCTGCGGGTTGCCACCGCTCGCCTAGCCCGGATGTAATGGCCACGGTCAACGGAAAGCCCATCCTGCGCTCCGAGCTGGATCGCATCTACCAGAACTTCCTCGGGGACAGCCAGAAGCCCACCCTCAAGGAGCAGGATGAGATTGCGCGCCTTCAAATCCTGCGCCAGATGACCGACGATGAGATATTGCAGCAGCGCGCCGCCAAACTCAATCTTGTAGCCACCGATGAAGACGTCAACGCCAAGCTCACCGAGATGAAGGCCCCCTACACACAGGAGGAATTCGACAAGCAGCTCAAGAGCCATAACATGACGCTCGACGACCTCAAGACCGACATCCGCAAGACGCTCACCAAGAGCAAGCTGTTGAACAAGGAAATTGAGTCCAAAATCAACGTTACGGATGCAGAAATCAACAACTATTACACGGCCCACAAGGCTGACTTCAACCTGATCGAGCCCCAATACCACTTGGCTCAAATCGTAGTCACAGGCGCGCCCACCCAGCAGCAGTCCAACCTGCAAAACAACAAGGCGGGCAACGACGCCGAGGCACGGCGCAAAATCGACGCACTGCACAACCAGCTCGTCAACGGCGAGGATTTTGCCGCCGTGGCCATGAACTTCTCTGAAAGCGGCAATGCCTCCAACGGCGGCGACATGGGCATCATCTCGGAATCGCAACTCAAGGCCGACCCCACGGTCTATGCCGCCATCAGCAAGCTGAAGCCGGGCGAAATCACCGATGTGGTCCAGATGTACACCATGGACTCCTCCGGCCACCGCATCGCAATCTACTCCATCTTCAAACTGCTCTCCCATGAGGCCGCCGGACAGCGTGAAATGAACGACCCGCGCGTGCGTCAGAATATCCGCCAGTTGCTGCACAATGCCCGCACCAACCTGCTGGAAAATGCTTATCTTGAGATGTTGCACGACCAGGCCCAGGTTCACAACTATTACGCGGAACAAATCATGAAGGACGAGTCCAACTGATTCCTGCTGCAACGCGCAAAATGGCGGGGCAACCCGCCATTTTTTCTGCCTTGAATCCCGTTTAAGCGATCCCGGCAGCCCACCACGCACTGCACCTGCCAGCCAATCCCAGCTCTTTGCGGATACCCCCCACGCGCTCGGACTCGGGCTTATGGCCAACACAGCCGCACAGGCCAGAGCAGCTCACCACTCAACATCCCCGCACTGGCTTTCAGGATGTCGCCACACGCTACATCAATCCGGCAACCCACCCAAAAACAGCACGGCCTCCGCATTTGCAGAGGCCGTCGGGTCTTGCTTGTACTCTGGCTTACTTCAGGTTGCCGTTGGCATCCATCGTAACGCCGCCCGTATTCGCACTGTTCTTCTTTTCCTGGTTGATCTTGCGCGCGCCCATCGCCTTCTGCGCCCAGTCGTCAGCGGCCGTCACATCGGCCTTTACCGCGGCTGCGTCGGCATAATCCACATCGGCCTTGCGACGATATACCAGGTTCATGTACGACATGGCGTCGTCATAATTCTCGCGGTTGCTGATGGCCATCTGCAGGTACTGCAGGGACTCATCCGTCAACGGCTTGTTCTCTTCAGAAATCTGCTGCAGCACCTTCTTTGGAGCCTTCACGTTGCCCTTGCCGTCATCGCTCAGGCTGCCGCCGGCCGCATCAAAGGCCTTCAAAACATTCTCGTGCGCTTCCGTCCAGTCAATCACACCAACGGTGTAAGCGGCCTCGGGATCCTTGGGGTCCACGGCGAGAACCTTCTTCTGCCAGTCGCGAGCCTTGTCCAACTGCTTGATGTTGAAGTAGAGCGAAGCGATCTGCTTGATGCTGTTTACATCATTCGGATCCTTCTGCAAAACTTCATTGAAAATCCCAATTGCCTGGTCGGCAGTCTTGATGTTCTCCGGGGTGTCCAGGCCGGGGACGACATTGCCTGCAAGCGCCGTGCCTAAATACGTCTTGGCCATGGGGAGGGTTGGGTCAAGCTGGGTGGCCTTCTGGAAGTGGCCGATTGCCTCTTCATAGTGCGCCGATTTGTATGCCTCCACACCCTTGTTCAGCTGGTCACGCGCCTCAAGCCTGTCACACCCGCTCAGAGATACCATGACTCCGGCCGCAAGCACTGCAAGACTCCAGAAACGTACAGTTTGGTTCATTGTTTACCCTTCTCCTTCAGGCCGCTCCGTCTCCCGGTGCCTGGTGTTTGTGTTCGCGCTCCAGATCCACGGCTGGTATCTACCGATGATCAGGATAAGCCAGATTGTACACCCGCTGGCAACCGGCTTACCGTGACTTAAGCATGGTAACTCCATACGAAGCCAGTAACCATGCCAAACTCACCATCAACCCGCCGGCTAACCCGGACGCCCGCGCGCAGAACCAGGCTCTTACTGGCCCGCCTGGATCTTCGGGGTGATGATGCCGATATTGTCCACGTTTGCGGCCTTGGCAATATCGATCACATCGGCCACATAGGCGAAGTTGATCTCATCGTCCCCTTTGACGAACATCACGCGCTCGGCGCGGTTCTCATAGATCCTCGTCAGCTCGCTCTGCAACTGCGAGTGCTCAACCGGCGTCTCATTGATCTTGTAGTCCGGCTTGCCGTTTGGGACATGCAGAATCTGCACTACGATCGTGCGGTCGTTCTGCGGCTGCTGCTTCGCCGGGTCCTTCGGGGGCTGGGGAACCAGCGCCTCAAGGCCCTTCGGCGTCACGGGCACAATCACCATGAAGATGATCAGAAGCACCAACAAGACGTCGATCATCGGCGTCACGTTGATGTCGCTCATTGCGCCGCCGCTATTACCCATTGTCATTGCCATGGCAAGATTCCTCGATTTCTACTGACTCGTAAATTTCATACTGCACAAACCAGCCTGGGCTAGATGACTCCGCCCGGTGAGCCAGCTTCACGCTTCTGGGTCAAAAGGCCAACCTTGTCCACGCCCGCGGTCCGGACGGCATCAATTGCGTCCTCGACTGCGCGGAACTGGGCTCGGGCATCGGCACGCACAAAGATTGTCTTGCCCGGCTTGTCGCTGAGCATGTCACGAACCTTTGGCCCCAACTCGGCGTCCGTGATTTTGTTCTGCCCCAGGTAAACCTGCCCGTCACGGGTGACTGCGACCACAATCGCGTCTTCCTTGTCGGCATCCGGCATTGCTGTCGGGTTGTCCGCCTTGGCCAGGTCAACGTTCACCTTGTTTTGGAGCATGGGGGTGATCACCATGAAGATGATCAGGAGCACCAGCATGACGTCAACCATCGGCGTCACGTTGATGTTCGAATTCACCTTCGAACCTTCATCTCTTACTGCCATTCCCATAGTAGGGCTCCGTCAATTGAGTTCAACGGCCATTCGGCCTGTTTCTAATTGCAGTGCGCGGCATTCAGCGGGGAACTCCGCGGGCGGTGAACCGGATTGGCCCTCCGCCCGCGCTGGATTCCGCTCAAGCCAGCAGGCGCCTCGCTTAGCGCTTGCCGCCCTGCTTGATGAAGTAGTCCACGAGCTCGCTCGAGGAGTTGTCCATCTCGACGTCAAAGGCCTCAACGCGACCCGTGAAGTAGTTGAAGGTCATAACCGCCGGAATGGCCACGATCAGGCCGAACGCGGTGGTCACGAGAGCTTCTGAAATACCGCCGGCGACCTGGCCGATACCCGAGGACTTGGCGGTGGCGATGGAACGGAACGCGTTCAAAATGCCAACGACCGTGCCGAAAAGACCGACGAACGGCGCTGTGGCTCCGATGGTGGCGAGCACGCTGAGGCCCCTCTTCAGCTTGGCATGGACAATCGACTCGGCACGCTCCAACGCGCGCTGCGAGCTCTCGATGCCCACTTCCGAGCTGCCGGTCGCCCGGAACTCGCTGAGGCCGGCGGCCACAACTTCGGCAAGGTGGGACTTCTTGCTGCGCTCGGCGATCTTGATCGCCTCATCCAGCTTGCCGTCCTTGAGCGCGCCGGCAACCTTCGGGGCGAACTCACGGGACTGCTTGCGGGCAGCTGAGAAGTAAAGTACACGGTCAATCATGACCGCAAGTGACCAGATGGACTCAATGAACAGGATGATGGCCACACCCTTGGCCAGCCATCCCATGTGGTTCCACAGGTCAATGGCGCTGAAGCTGACTTCCTCGCCGTCAAAGAAGGCGATGTGGGTTAGGTGCGAAGCGAAATGTGCAAGCTGAGCGAGAATCACAGAATCTTCCTCCTAAGGAGTTTCCTTGAAAAGCATACTACCGCTGTGGAGCTTGGCCCTCAGGCCAGGCTCAGTCCAAGTTGGCCAACTTCCGCCCCGAGGGCGAATGCCGGAGTCAGGTCAACCGCCGAGGGAGAAGACCACATTGATGGTCGTATCCACTTCGACTGGTTCACCATTCAAAAGGTAAGGCCGGTAGCGCCAGGTACGGATGGCGTCCAGCGCCGCGGATTGAAGCATCGCCGGCCCGTTGACCACGTGCGCATTTTCAATCGTGCCGGATTTGGAAATCGTCGCCTGGATGACCACCGTGCCCTGCACGCGTGCCGCCTTGGCGATTGCGGGATAAATGGGCTGCGTCTTCTGCAGGATCATGCCAGACATCACACCGCCGGAAATGCTGATCCTCTTCGGGGGCGCGGCCTGCACCTTGGGGCCGGTGTCCTTGCCAAATACGCTGCCAATCACGCCGTTCGAGCTGCCGCCCAAGCCCTGCATGCCTTCCACGCCAAAGGATGACGGCGCGGCTTCGTGCTCGTTGACCTGCATGATGTTTTTCGGAATCTGACGCGGCGCGACCAGCTGGTCATTCATCATCTCGGACTCCACCTTGACCACATGCTGAATCTCCGGCGGAGGTGGCGGCGGCGGTGGCGGCGGCGGCGGCGGCGCCACAAGCAGGGTCGCCAGCATCGCCTTCGGCAGTGCCTCGGGGTAAATCAGAGGGAGCAAAGCGATGATGGTCAGGATCGACCCATTGACGATGAACATGGGCAACATCCACGCCCTCGCCCTGGTCTTGATCCTTCCTCCGGATTCGAACGTTGAGTCTTCAAACATAACCGGCCTCGTTTCGGGATTGATTCTTCCCTTGCTTAGACACCACGCAGGTTGATTTTGTTCCCGCGTCAGAAAGTTGATCTTTACCGTGGTGTTACATCACCTATATCAGACTGGGTCCACGGTTGAAAAGAAAAACGCGCAAGTTTCAGCAACCTGCGCGCGAAAAAATTAAGCCTTGCTGCCCCGGGCTGCCGGCAACGCCGTATTTTGCCCTTTGCGACCGCGCCATTCCTGGTAGGCAACAAGCATCGGCGCCGCCACGGCAATCGACGAATACGTCCCAATCAAGATTCCAATCACCAGCGCAAAGCTGAACCCGTGCAGCACTTCACCCCCGTAAATAAAGAGCGAAAGCACCGTCAAAAATGTCAGTCCGGAGGTTAAAACCGTCCTGCTCAACGTCTGATTGATGCTGCGGTTGACCAAGTCCGGCAGGCTCTCCTTGCGGTTCATTCGCAGGTTCTCGCGGATGCGGTCAAAGACCACGATCGTGTCATTCATCGAGTAACCTATCAGCGTAAGAATGGCGGCAATCACCGTCAAACTCATCTCCTGATTTGTCAATGCAAATGCGCCAATTGTAATCAGCGTGTCGTGGAAAACCGCCACCACCGCCGCCACGCCGTAAATCAATTCAAACCGGAACCACAGATAAACCAACATGCCCAACAGCGACCACAGCGTCGCCACAACGGCCTTCTTCTGCAATTGCCTGCCCACGGTGGGACCGACGACAGAGATGTTCTGGATGGTGTACTGGCCGGGTGCAATCGCGTCAAGCGACTTCTCAATGTTCGCACGACCGGCGTCTAGCTGGTTCTCGTTGTTGTCGCGCGGCAGGCTGATCAACAGCTCATTCTGGCCCGTCTGGCCCATGGTCCCGGAAATGGAGACGATCTTTGCGTCATGGATCCCGATCGCGTCCAGCGCCTTGCGGATCTGCCCGATATTCGGCGCGCTTTTGAATTGCACCTGCACATCGGTCCCGCCGCGGAAGTCAATGCCCAGCGGCACGGGACTGCCAATCGAGCTCATGTGCATCGCCATGCTGACCACGCCGGCAACGCTGAAGATCATGGAGAAGCCAAGAAAGAACCACTTCTTCCCCAACCAGTCGACATTTACACTCTTAAAGAATTCCACTTGGATTCTGCCTTCCTTCAATGGGCCCCACACTTGCGGGACAATCAGACATTGTTCTCAGTTCTTCGCCGGCTTCCGTTTTCCCGGACTCCAACTCCGCCCTGCTCCCTGTTTAAATCGACAGCGCCTCTCCCGGCTGCTTCTTGTTAAGGTGCGCATCAAAAATCACGCGCGACACAAACACCGCCGAGAACAGGTTGGCCAGCAGACCAATCGTCAGCGTCACGGCAAAGCCCTTCACCGGCCCCGTGCCGAACATGAACAGAATCACCGCCGAAACAATGGTCGTCACGTGCGTATCGACAATCGTCAGCCAGGCATGGCCAAAGCCCTGGTCAACCGCCGCGGCAGACACCTTGCCCGCGCGCAGTTCCTCACGGATGCGCTCAAAGATCAGCACGTTCGAGTCCACGCCCATGCCGATGGTCAAAATCACACCCGCTATGCCCGGCAGCGTGAGCGTGGCCGAGGAATAGCCCATGAACCCCAGCAGGATGATCAAGTTCAAAATCAGCGCCAGGTTGGCATTGATTCCCGAGCCCTTGTAGTAAATCAGCATGAAGGCCATCACCACCAGCACGCCCACAATCGCCGCAGTCACGCCCTGGCGAATCGAGTCGGCGCCGAGTGAAGCGCCCACAATGCGGCTCTCCAGGACATTGATCGAG
>JAJXXN010000127.1 GCA_021781075.1 Acidobacteriota bacterium
AGGCGGTCGTGGACCTCGTCTCGGGCATGGCCGAGCGCTACATCCCCCAGCTCGGGGCCCGGGTCGCCGACCGCCGCTGGTACTTCGTGCGCAACGTCGTGGCCATCCTCGCCTCCAGCCACTCGCCCGACGCGCTCACCTACCTCCAGCGCACCGTTCGTCACGCGGATGCCCGCGTCAGGCGTGAAACCATCCGCGGGCTCGCTGCGATCCGCGATGCGCTCGCCGACTCCCTGCTCATCTCCGCGCTCGAGGACGACGACGCCCAGAACGTGCAGCTCGCCGCGCGCTACCTGGGCTCGCTGAACTGCGCCGGTGCCGCCCCGGCTTTGGAGGACGTGGCTCGCAGGGCTGGCCGTGGCAACCGCGACGACGGTCCCCGGATCGAAGCGGACCTCCTCGAGGCAGGTGAGCGCGAGGACCGACCCCTTGGGTGAAGCCTGCATCAGCCGCTGATGCAATGGCGATGCCGGGGCCAAGCACGCATTTCTGCGACCTGGTGAACGGCTTCGGCAAATATGAGGAGCAGACCTGTATGCGGAGTGACAACCCAGCCAAGGAGCGTTGCCGTGCCACGGGCTGCAGTCAGGTTTATCCCTGCCATGTGGGGCTCACGGACCTGGCAGTTCCTGTCGTCTGTGAAGGCCGATACCTGGGCACGCTCTTCAGCGGGCAGGTGTTGACTGAACCGCCCACCGCGGAAGGTTTTGCGAAGGTCAAAGAGGCCCTCCGTGGGCAGACGCACATTGATTTTTCCGCGATCGAGGAAGCCTATTACCGCGTCCCGGTGGTCACGCAGGAGCAACTCGCAAACATGGTGAGAATGCTTGAGGTCTTTGCGCGTTATCTTGGCAACTCGTGGAAGCGGCTGGAAATCATGGGTGAATTTGAGCGGGTGCGTGAGCGCGAGTTGCAACTTGACCGTCGTGAGATGGCCGAGCGGCTTCTGTCGGCAAAAGGGCAATTTGGCGGTCGCAATGATGCTGACGCGGAGGCGCTCAAACAGTTGGCGCGCAACATGGGCATGGAGAAGCTGCCTGACCGGGTTCTGGTGATGCGGCTCATGGCGCCGAATGCCAACGAGCGCGAGGGCAGGTTTGCTGAAATGGATTCGCACATAGGAGGCCATCTGACCATCTCACGCGTGGCGCACCTGGTTGAAGATCGTGTGGGGGGGTGGGCCAACACCTTTGCCGCCATGGTGGGGCCGGATGAAATCTGCATCTTCACCGCGCAAAAAAACCGCAGCGCGGGGCAGGAGCGGCTGCAATTGGATGAGATGGCACAGGCCCTGTTGCGCACCGCCCGCAGCGAGGGCCTCACGAGTTCCAGGGTTGGCATCAGTGCCGTGCACCCACAGTCAATCGAATTGCTCAGCGCCTATCACGAGGCGGAGGCCGCGCTCGATGCGGGCCAGGCCGCGGTCAACTGGTATGAGTCCATGCCCGAGCGTCGCCAGCAACCCCTGCAATTGCTTGGCCGCATGCTCAAGGCAATTGAAGCCACTGATGCAGCGGCCCTCTCCGCTTCGCTGCGTGAATTTTTGCAAACCGCCGCGCCGCAGGCCAGCAACTCCGTTCAATTGCAGCAATCACGCGGGCTTTTGACCTGGGCCTCGGAGCACTTGGCGCTCGAGCTTGCGGCGCTCGGCGCCGCCTCGGAAAAAGTGGATGAAGCCAAAGAGCGCGCCGTGCAGTTGATTGTGGGTGCGGCCAACTCCTTTGCCATGGCCGAGGCATTCCGCGCCTATGTTGAACAACTGCGGCAATTCGTTGAAGTTCTCTTCAGCCAGCGCGAGGAGAAAATTGTGCTGGAAACGCAGCGGATGGTTCGTGAGCAGGGGCCGGAAAAAGTCACCATCCATACACTCGCGCGCAACCTGAAACTTTCCGCCGGCCACCTCGGGCGCGTCTACAGCCGCACCACGGGCCAGACCCTCGAGGAATACCTGATACGCCAGCGGCTGGAGATGGGCAAACGGCTGCTCCTCGACCCGCGCCTGCAGGTTGCCGAGGTCGCCTATCTCTGCGGCTTCTGCAATCCTGCCTACTTCTCCTCCGTCTTCAAGAAGCATATGAACTGCACTCCGCGCGCCTATGCGCGTCAGCCCCAGCGATGGGGCGGCATGGCTGTTGAGGTGCCCAATTTCAAACGCTAAGCAATCCGCAAGGAAAGGTGATTTCATGCCGCGTTGGCTTTTCTGGTCACTGGCCACAATCCTGCTCTGGGGCGCTTGGGGGCTCGTCTCCAAAGTTGCTTCAGGCGGCGTGGATGCATACACGAACCAGTTGCTCTATACCGTCGGCCTGCTGCCCCTGCTGCTCTTTGTCGCGCTTGGCTTGCGGCGCGAAACCCCTGCCGTTTCCGCCACTCCGCACCGGCGTGCTGGCGTCATTTGGGCGTTTGTGACCGGCATTCTCGGTGGCGTGGGTAATCTCGCCTTCTTCCAAGCCCTGGTCACAGGCGGAAAAGCCTCCATCGTCGCGCCAGTCACGGCTCTCTTTCCAATGGTGACGGTGCTGCTGGCGGTGCTTTTCCTGCATGAGCGCATCGGGCGCGCGCAGTGGCTTGGCTTGTTGCTGGCTTTTGTGGCCATGTACCTTTTAAGCGCGTGAGGCGCGGGGCAAACACATGAAAATCTGGTTCTTTTACGCCGTCGTTGCACTGGTCTTGTGGGGTGTCACCGGGGTCACGCAAAAGCTCTCCACCAATCGGATCTCCAGCGCGCGCTCGTTCCTCTGGTTTTGCTGGGCCATGGTGGCGATTTCGCTTGCGGTCCTGCTCCTTGTCCATCCCCAGGGGCACCTGGCGCAAGGGGTCGTCGCTAGCGCCGTGGCCGGTGGAGCTTTGAACGCCCTCGGCGCCTGGACCAGCTTTCGGGCGCTTGAGTCCGGCGGCAAGGCTTCCATCGTCATCTCGCTGATTTCGCTTTACCCACTGCTCACCGTACTGCTCGCCGTGCTTATTCTGCACGAGCGCCTGAACGCGACGCAGTTGCTCGGCGCTGGCATTGCCATTGTTGCCGCAATTTTATTGTCAACCGAGACGGCATCCCCTTCAGTCGATTGCGGCAAAAAGGGCGCCATCCGCGCCGATTCCGCCAATTGAGTCCAACCCTTCCTGCACCGTAAACAAAACCTGCGTTTCAAGCGTTTCGCCAGGACTCAACCACCGCGCTGTGCCGTGCTCCATCATCTTTTGCAAACGGAATGGGTGGCCTGTTGCCGGCTCAAGCACGGCCACATTCAAGTTTTTCCATCCGCCATGTGTGGCAAAAAGCCAGCAGCAGGAAAACACGGAATGGTCAAATTGCAGCGCGACTGAAAGTTTCTTTTGGCGCCGTGTGATGCCGCACCAGCCTTTGCGCAGGCCGGTCCCATAAAAAAAATGCACAGCGCCGGAGTCGGCTGCCGGCACACGGCGCATATCAACGCTGCTTCCATTGTGCGTGAAATAAGGCCAGTCAAAACTATCGCCCATCAACGTGCCACGGAACTCAGGCTCAAGCGCCGCCACTTGGCACGGCACGTCAATGCGGTCGCCTTCGTCAACCGCAAAGGCCGGATGCAGCTTGAATAGAAACGGCAGCCTGCTCTCACCGCAATTGGTCAGCTTGTAGTCAACCGTGAATCTACGCTCGCCCGCCGCCAGCCGCAGCCGCTTCTCCACGGCAAAGTTGCTGATTGCCGTTTTGCAGTTGAGGATGAACTCCTCGGCGGCATCGCGCTTCCCAGGGCGTTGAAGTGTCCATGGCGCCGTCCATAACTCACCATGGTCGGGCAGTTGAAGCCCCGCAAACTCCGCGGCTTCGTCATTGGGAAACAGGTCGTCCCAGCCGCCGCTCCAGTGTTCGTCATAACTTGACCCGGGAGGCAGCAAGGAGGGCGCAATGGCGGGGTTGTTCCAAAGCAAATCCGTGCCCGTCAACTTGTCCGTCACCTGCCAGATACGGCCACCGGCCGCGGGCAGTACCACGGCGCGCAGAAAATCGTTTTCCAAAACATGCGCTTCCAAATTGCGAGTGCCAGTGGCCTGTTGTGTATGGGTTTCCATGTTGGTGGTGAATGAAAGCGTCTTCAGGATAGTGTGCGCATGACCTTCTCGCGCGCCCAATATCGCCAGTTTTATGGAGGATTACATCGCTTTATCAACCTCCTTCCGGGATCAATTCCAAAGCCATCGCTCGTTCATTACTCACCCTGCTTTATCGACACTCATGCGCGCCTGAAGCCTGTCGCGCTCCCGACCCTCCACTCGCCTACAATGGACGCATGAGCCTCTATCTCTCCAAATCCATCGTCTCAACGGAAAAAGCTCCTGCGGCAATCGGCCCCTATTCACAGGCGGTCCGCGTCGGCAGCCTGGTTTTCACCGCCGGCCAAATTGCTCTCGACCCCGCGACCGGACAGGTTGTTTCAGGCGGCATCGCGGAGCAGGCCCGCCAGGTTCTCCTCAATCTCAAGGCCATCCTCGACGCCGCCGGCAGCAGCCTCGAGCGCGTTGTCAAGACCACGGTCTTTCTCAAGGACTTCAACGACTTTGCCGCGATGAATGCGATTTACGCAGAGTTTCTCGCCCCCGAGGGCGTTGGCGCACCCGCCCGCTCCACCGTCGAGGTCTCGCGTCTGCCCAAGGATGTGCTTATTGAAATTGAGGTCGTCGCCGAGCTGCACAAGAGCGTTGGTCCCTCAGACCGCGGCGATGAACTGGGTGATAAATTTGAGTTGACCGATGCCGATTGGAAGAAGCGCCTCACCCCTGAGCAGTACCACGTGCTGCGCGAGGCCGGCACGGAGCGCGCCTTCACCGGGGCGCTGACCGAGAACAAGGAGACCGGCGAGTACAAATGCGCCGGATGCGGCGCGGTGCTCTTCGGCTCCGATGCCAAATTCGATTCCGGCTGTGGCTGGCCAAGCTTCACCATTCCCGCCGATTCAAAGGCCATCACCGAGCATGAGGACCTGAGCCACGGCATGCGGCGCATTGAGGTGCGCTGCGCGCGCTGTGGCGGCCACCTCGGCCACGTCTTCCCCGACGGGCCCGGGGCCACCGGCCTGCGCTATTGCATCAACTCACTCTCCATGAGTTTTGTCAAAGGCAAGTAGCCCATGCGACGCAAACTCGTTGCAATCTGTTTTGCCTGTTTTGTTTCGGCGAGCCTTGCCCAGCAAGGCCCGTCGTTCACTTCTGACGCTGCGCTCCCGGCGGAATTCCAAAAGATTGCCGCCGCCCACCAGGGGGGTCTTGCCGTCTATGCGGTAAACCTGAAGACCGGCCAGACCGCGGCTTTCGACGCCGATCAACCGGTGAAGACCGCTTCGGTGATCAAGCTGGCAATTCTCTATGATGCCCTGCGCCAAATCCGCGCCGGACGCGCCAGCTTTGACGAAAACCTGGTCCTTGAGAAAAATAACCAGGTCTCGGGTTCCGGCGTGCTTGCCGAGTTCAGCACGCCGCACACCCTCACGCTTGCCGACACGCTGACCCTGATGGTGATAGTCAGCGACAACACGGCCACCAACCTTGCAATTGACCGTCTGGGCCTGGACCACATCAACCAGACCATTCAATCGCTGGGGCTGAAAAACACCTGGCTCTACAAAAAAATTGGCCTGCCCGCCACGGCGCCCATGCCCGCAGACCAGCCGGAGTTCGGCCTTGGCAAAACCACTGCGCGCGAGATGGCAACCATCATGCGCCAGATTGTCGAGTGCCGCCTTGACCCAGCCGCCAAACCCAGCCCTGCCGATGGCCCACTCTGCGGCCGCGCGCTCACCATGCTGCGCAATCAGCAGGACCGCGACAGCCTGCCGCGCTATGTGGAGGTTTTTGACACCAGTGAGGCCGGGTCGGCAATCGGCAACAAAACCGGCGCCCTCGATGCGGTGCGTAATGACGTGGCACTCTTTGCAACGAAGAACGGCCCCATCCTCATCAGCGCCTTCACCTGGGAAAACAAGGACGAGCGCTGGACCGGCGACAATGAGGCCGAGCAGACACTGGGCAAAATCGGCGCGGCGGTCTTGAAGGCCTGGTCGCCGCTCGGGCTCGACCCCAACGCCGTGAACTGGCAAAACCCACTTGTTTCTGCCAAATAACCCGCATCAGGCGCAAGAAAAGCCCCGCCATCGGTGCGGGGCTTATTCACTTCTTGATTGGTTGCGGCTACGACTTCACAACCTTGCCGGCCTTGATGCAGCTGGTGCATACGCGAATGCGCTTGGGTGCGCCGTTGACCAGGGCTTTCACCGCCTGGAGGTTCACATTCCACCGCCGCCGCGATACATTGTGCGCGTGTGAGATGTTATTGCCGAACTGCGGTCCCTTGCCGCAGAGATCACATACCTGGGCCATTGTTCTGCTCCAAAACTCTTCTGAATTCTTTCGGCCTACCGGATAAGGCTGCCGCGCTCTCGCATCGCCGATTGCTCGGGGCATCGCGGCCGGAATCAACTCAATCTGCCGAACTTATTCAGTATACGCGAAAACACAGGAGTGGCCAAGCTTCAGCACCTGCTTGGCACACCCATGCTGTTTTTACCGCTGAAACCAGCAAAATTCGCACAATAAATTGTGCAACCAACTGCCGCGACCTACCGTTTGAATGTTACATAGCGCCGCCCCGAGTACAAGCGGAATCCACCACCCGCATCCACTGCCATCATCAACGGCATGGGGCGCTTCAGTTCCCCATCGGTCTTGGAGTCAACCGTGAATAAATCATGCCCGCCAATATCGAGCACAATGAACTTGTCCCCACCGATGAAGCCCACTCCATACGCACCCGGCGCCAACACATGCCCTTCCATCGTGATCGGCACCTCCGTGATCAGGTAGTCCTGGTATTTCGACTGCACTTCGCTCGAGT
>JAJXXN010000186.1 GCA_021781075.1 Acidobacteriota bacterium
CCGGCGTCAACCCGCCGGCAGGCAGCATCCGCGCCACATCCGCCACGTCATCCGTCTCCGGCCGCGTCTTGGCCC
The DNA here is from genome assembly GCA_021781075.1 of Acidobacteriota bacterium. Classification (GTDB taxonomy): domain Bacteria; phylum Acidobacteriota; class Terriglobia; order Terriglobales; family Acidobacteriaceae; genus CAIMNN01. Next base: position 76 of record JAJXXN010000186.1, read on the forward strand.
GCCGCTTCCGGTCCAGCGTCACATTCCAAACTATGCGCACCAGCCACACGCGCGGGTCGCGCACCTCGCCCAGCATGGCCTTGTGCCTGAGTACGCGCAAGAACGCCTCCTGCACCGCATCCTCGGCATCGGCCGCATTCCTCAAAACCGAGTAGGCCACGCGGTACATCGTCCCCGAGTACTGCTCCACCAACTCGGCGACCGCGCGCTCCTCCGCCGCTCTGTCTCTCTCTTCCACCACAGTCGTACCCGAGACTCCCATCCAAACCGGCAATGTGGCCTGATGCGCGCCCATCTACCATAGGACGCAAAAACACCTTCAAACGCTCAGCCCGCCACTGCCCGTCCTGCTCCTCAACCGGTCCTGGACACGGGTGAGGATGAAGCACTCCGGCCCGCGTCCATCAATACAAACAGCCAGCAGTCTGCGCGACCACTGGCTGCTCATCTTCACCAAATTTCCCCTCAGTCCCTTGGTTCTCAGGCCCTATGTCCCTAAGTCCCTTGGTCCCTCGGTCACTCCGTTACTTCCCCAGCTTCTGCGCGGCAATTGCTCCTGCCGAGCCATCCTTGTCCGCATCCTTGATCTTGGCCCAGAGCGCCTTGGCCTTGTCCGTCTGGCCCTCGCCATCATAAATATCCGCCTCGGCCAACTCAGCCGAATAAGCCGTCACCGTCACCGATGGCTTGGCCACAATCTCGTTGAGCAGGCTGATGGCATCGCTGTCCCGCTTTGTCGAGTGGTACAGGTTCGCCAGTGCCATCTTCGCCAGGTTGGCCAACTCGTGGTTTGAGCCGTCCTTCAGGTCCTTGAATTCCGCCTCGGCCTGCGCCGTCTGGCCCAGCTCCGCATCCGTCACACCCACAAAATACTTGGCCTTGGCGCCCTCGGGCAGCCAGCCGTATTTTGCAACCACTGCCGCAAACTCCTGGTTCGCCTTCTTCGAGCGCTCCGCCGCGGAGTTCATCATCCCCGGCAACGGCTCCTGCCCCGGCTGCTGCACCGGCGTCGTATAGGTGTCCAGCGCCGCGTTCAGCGCCGCATCCGCGGCATTGCTCTGCAGCGTCCAATAAGTGAGGGCGCCGGCGGCAAGCAGCAACGCGGCAACCAATATGATGATCCAGCGAACCAGGCTCGAGCGGTGGCCGCTCATCCAATTCGCCGAGGATGCCGCAGCCTTCGCCAGCGCATCCTCTTTCAATGCATGTCGTGTCTGTGATTTCACGGGATTTCCATTCTTCCTGAGACTTGTGCGCCGCGCCGGGCTGCACTCCTATGTGCCCACGCCCCGGCCAACCTCCGTTAGTTTATCAGCGCACGCCAACAAGGGTCTACCGCGCAGTCGGGCGGATGGACTTGTATCACCCTGCTTGCTGAAACATGGGGCCATTCAGATGTCGGTCTGCGGAAAACTCACCGACCAGGAGGGCAATCCCGGAAAGTTACATTCCAAAGCTCCCTGCATTCCAATCCACCCTCCGTACACTTCGCCCTTAGCCCTGTGCCCTGTGCCCTGTGCCCTGCGCCCCATCACACCGCCACGTCCCGTCGCGCGGTACACTATTTCCATGTACGAGGATTTCAAAGTCACCGACCGCTGGACCAACGAAGAGCTGCACTGCGTCTGGAAGGCCAACATCGTCGCCATTGCCACGCGCCACGCCGACTCCACAGATGTCCGCTTTGATGTCAATAGCCGCCCCATGTGGATTGCGCTGCCCAACGACGCCTGGACCGAGCAAAAAAAACGCACCGGCAAGGTCATCACCGACCGACTCGCCGCGCAGATCGCCGGCCGCTACCTCAAGCAGATCATCGAGGAAGGCTTTGACTCGGCGCGCGAACTCTACACCATGACCGTCGACGAGGTGCTGGCGCAACTCGACGCCGTCGTCGCCGAGGCGCGCGAGCAAAAGGACCTGCCCGCGCTGCCCGTCATCGCCTAGTACCCTTCACTTCCACAACCACCCGGGCCGCATCCAGCGGCCCGTTCTATTTGACCACGGGCAAAAAACACGCGTCTTTGTTTCCTGCCCTGCCGACCCTGTGTTCCCCACACCTGACCACCGTCGCCCCGGTATGGCAAAATGGATTGGCCGCAAATACGGCATTGGTGTGTGTGCCTCTTCCGGCATCACAATTTCGCAGGAGTCTTTCTTCATGTCCATATCCGCCGCTCAGCAGGCACTACTCGACCTTGTCCAATCCCCTCAAACCCATCGCAATCTTCCCGCCGGCCAACTGGTCGCCATCTCGCTCAACCGCGGGGAATCGCGCCTGGCCTCAAATGGCGCGCTCGTCGCCTACACCGGCCTGCGCACCGGCCGCAGCCCGCGCGATAAATTCACCGTCGACGACCCCACCACCCACTCCATCGTCGATTGGGGACGCGTCAACCAGCCCTTCGCAAAGGAAAAATTCGACCAGCTCTTCGAGCGCGTCACCGCACATATGAAGGAGCGCGAGCTCTTCGTCGAGGACCTCTTCTGCGGCGCCGACCCCGCCTATCGCCTCCCCGTCCGCATCATCGCCGAGTATGCCTGGCACGCGCTCTTCGTCAAGGACCTCTTCGTCCGCCCCACCGCAGTCGAGCGCGCAAGCCACCAGCCCGACTTCACCGTCGTCGTCGCCCCCGAGTTCGAGGCCGTCCCCGAGCGCGACGGAACCCGCTCCCAAACCTACATACTCGCCGACTACACCCGGCGCATCATCCTCATCGGTGGCACCAAGTACGCCGGCGAAATCAAAAAATGCATCTTCGGCGTCATGAACTTCCTCATGCCCCAGAGCGACGTGCTACCCATGCACTGCTCGGCCAATGTCGGCAACGACGGCGTCACCGCGCTCTTTTTCGGCTTGAGCGGAACCGGCAAAACCACCCTCTCCGCCGATCCCAACCGCCGCCTCATCGGCGATGACGAGCATGGATGGTCCAAGACCGGCATCTTCAACTTCGAGGGCGGATGCTACGCCAAGTGCGTCGACCTGAGCGAGGAGAAGGAACCGCAGATCTACCGCGCCATCCGCTTCGGCTCCGTGCTCGAAAACGTCGTCCTTCACCCCTCCACCTGCGAGCCGGATTACTTCGACATCAAGCACACCGAGAACACCCGTGCCGCATACCCTGTCGAATACATCGACAACGCACTCATCCCCGGCATCGGGGGCCATCCCAAAAACGTCCTCTTCCTCGCCGCCGACGCCTTCGGCGTGCTGCCACCCATTTCGCGACTCACACCCGACCAGGCCATGTACCACTTCCTCTCCGGCTACACCGCAAAACTCGCCGGCACCGAGGCCGGCCTCGGCTCCGAGCCTGTCCCCGAATTCAGCGCCTGCTTCGGCTCGCCCTTCCTGCCTCTAGCGCCGCGCGTTTACGCCGAGATGCTCGGAAAACGCCTCAAGGAACACAACGCAACCTGCTGGCTGGTGAATACCGGCTGGAGCGGCGGCGCTTTCGGCACTGGCAAACGCATGAGCCTCAAAATCACCCGTGCGCTGGTCAACGCCGCGCTCAACGGCACTCTCCACAACGTCGAGTTCACCACCGAGCATTCCTTCGGCCTCAGCATCCCCACCACTTGCCCCGAGGTGCCGCCGGAAATCCTCAACCCCCGCAACGTCTGGGCCGACAAGGCCGCCTATGACAAACAGGCCGCCGACCTCAGCGCGCGCTTCGAGGCCAACTTCAAGCAATTCGACGCCCCGGAAAACATCCGCAACGCCGGGCCGAAGACAAAATAGCCCTCCACCGCGCGCTGCAAAACACCGCCGAGTCTTCACCCGCTCCCGTGGGTGGGGACTCCGGCCTTCCCTCGGAAAATTTCCCCGCTCATGACCTCGCCTCAACAATCTGGTTGTTGTACCATCTATCTTTGGGCATCCTCCATCATTCGCACAGGTGACACTTGAGTAAATCCATCCTGCTAGGCCTCTCGCTCCTGCTTTCTTCATCCACTCTCATCATCTGCCAACAACCCGCGCCCGCTGCTCCGCAAAGCGAGTCCTACCAGTGCTGGACCTCCAACAACCTCAGCACTGTCCGCGAGGATTTCACCTTCGACTTCGCCACGCACCTCGCCACCCGTTACACTGTCTGGGAAAACGCCGCGCAAAGTTTCAAGAACCTCAAGTTCGATGAATCCGGCGACCAGCTCATCTTGCGCCAGGGCTGCGGATGGTCCGCCAAGCCCCTCGGATGCGCGACCATCAACCGCAAGACCAAACAGCTCTCACTCTACGCCTGGGGCAAAAACGGCGGCGAAGACGGCCCCGCGGGCGACTTCTCCGGCGGCCCCAATGTCGTCAATTACGACTGCAATTTACTCCCGGCAAAATAATCCGCCCAGCCCTTCCTGTGGTAATTGTTCCCACGCGCTGTGGCCCGCAGGGGAGCCACAATCGGTGATAATGGAGGCATGAATACGACCTCCATTCTCATCCTTCTTGGCGTGCTCATTCTCTTTTTTATCTGGAAAAAAGCCGGCCAGCTATCGGCAAAAAATGCCGACCAGCTCATCAAGGCCGGTGCCATTGTCATTGACTGCCGCTCCGTCCCCGAGTTCAACGCCGGCCACCTTCCCAGCGCCATCAACATTCCCGTGGAGCGCATCGGAGAGGTTCAAAAGAAAATCCAGGACCGCAGCACGCCGTTGCTGCTCCATTGCCAGAGCGGGATGCGCAGCGGCATGGCGCGCAAACAGTTGCTGGGCATGGGCTATACGAACGTGCACAACCTGGGCTCATATTACCGGGCCGCTTCGCTGCTGAAAAAATAATCGTTTCTTGATGGCTTGCTTGGCCTTCAAGCCATACATTCCACGCGCCTCGCAGGATTCAGTTGAGGTTTGCCATGCTGATTTGTAGAACCTTCGATTGACCATGTAACACTTGTTATATTTACAAATTGCTCACAGCGTGGTACGGTTCTCCGTAAGGAGAATCTGACGTGAAATCGCTTCACTACGTGCCCTTATGCCTTATTGCGACGGTCATTGCGTTTTCCGGTTGCGGTGGATCGATTACGCAACCCGTAACCAACTCAAAATCGTGTACCCCCTCGACAAAGACCGAATCCGCATATCTTTTGACTGGTTACAGCGTATCCATGTATCAGGTTGACTCGTGTACCGGCGTTTTAACTGCAAGCTCTCCTGCATCAATCGCCACTGGTTACAACCCACCACAATCCTTCGCCGAAGATATGGTGGTCGACCCGCTTGGCAGGTTTGTGTATGTCGCCAATACAGTATCAAATGCCTCGGCTCTGTCCACAATTTCCATGTATAAGGTTAATGCCAGCACTGGAGTACTGACTCCCACTGTGCCAGCAACAGTTCCGGCTGGCTGGTATCCTCAGGAAATCGCTATCGACCCGCTTGGCAGGTTCGTCTATACCGCCAACTCGGATGACAGTACGGTCTCAATGTTCACCATCAACCAAACAACCGGAGTTCTTACACCCACGACGCCCGCTGCGGTTTCAACAGTCGTCAACGGCGAACCCTATGCGCAGCCAATGTTCTTGACAGAAGATCCCGGCGGAAAATATCTCTATGTGACTGAGTCAATCACGAACGGCTCTGTAATCTTGATGTATTCTATCGATCAAACCACTGGCTTTTTAACCCCGCTCGCACCCGCCTACGTCTATACAGGCGGCTATCCGTGGCAAATCAAAGTAACGTCCAATGGAAAATTCGCCTATGTTGTCGATAACGATGGCCAAACCGGTTACGAATTGGGTGTGTGGCAATTCATCGTTGACTCCGCCACTGGTGTTTTAACGCCAAATGCAACGCTTGCGGTAGCAACTGGCAACGGTCCCACGGAGATCACCATCGATCCGTCGAGCAAGTTTGCTTATGTGGTCAACCGCTTGGACAACACTGTTTCCATGTACACAATTGATCCAACCTCGGGTAACCTGGCTCTCAACGCAACCGCAACAAACCCAACCGCCACAATCTCAACGGGCATCCAGCCATTCCGAATTAGCTTCGATGCAAGCGGTCAATTCGTGTATGTCACCAATGAGCAGTCAATGACCTCCATCTACACAGTCAACGCGGATGGAACGCTATCCAACACAGGAACATCAGGTACTCCAGGGTTTGCGCTGACCACGACGTTTCCCTATCAACCATAGCAATCCTGAAGCCTAATGAAGTGTAGTCAGCAAACGCAAAAACGCCACTCGCGAGGAGTGGCGTTTTTGTTAAGAATTATGCCGGCGATCACCTAATCTCCCACACAGTCACCCATGCAGTACCATCGGCCCAGCGAGGCTTAACTTCCGTGTTCGGGATGGGAACGGGTGATCCCTCGCAGTATGGTCACCGGCAAACTTGGGGCGCGTGGCGGATGTTTTCCCGCCATAGGCTGTTTTGATGCCTCTACCCAAGTAGTTTCTCTCGGAGGGGAGGCCGGACAGCCGTTTACTGCGCCATGTCGTTGCCTGATTTGTTCAAGCAAGAACGAAATTGAATGGTCACAAGGCTTGTTGAAGAGCGCTTCTCGCGTCTTGCAAACGCCGCGGCATTTCTGCGCGGAGTTAATTCTATGTTCAAGCCGAACGGGCGATTAGTACTGGTCAGCTGCACGCATCACTGCGCTTCCACCTCCAGCCTATCAAACAGATGGTCTTTCTGTGCCCTTCAGGGAGATCTAATCTTGGAGCGTGCTTCCCGCTTATATGCATTCAGCGGTTATCACAACCGAACTTCGCTACCCAGCCGTGCCCTTGGCAGGACAACTGGAACACAAGAGGTTCGTCCATCCC
>JAJXXN010000258.1 GCA_021781075.1 Acidobacteriota bacterium
GAAGCCGACTGTGTGCCGCTCAAAATCACGCCGAGGTTATTCTTCAGGCCCCACTCGATTGCATCCGCCAGCGAAAGATCCAGCGTTTGTCCCGTCGCCTGACCCGCCTTCACGCTGCCCTGAAAGCTACCCGGGGTCGGACCAGCCGACTGTCCCGGGACCTGCGCCGGCAATTGCTGCGCAATCAGCGGCCCTGATGCCATAGCTCCAGCCACCAGCGCCAGCGGCCACAGGGAAGACCAGTCGGGCTGGCCCTGGCCGAGGAAGATGCCCTGATATGCCTGGATCAGCGGCGTCATGGGGTTCCACTCGATGACGCGCCGGATCCGCTCCGGCAGGGCAGTGAGGGGGTAGATGATGGGGGTCAGCCAGAAGCTGCCCACCTCCATCTCCGTGGCCCTGGCCATGGCCCTCAAGAACAACGCCATCCCCCCGGAAGCCATCGGCAGCCACGCCACCCTGACCTCTCTCTACGCCATCCTCTCCATGGCCAGGGTCCATGGCCAGAACCCGCGGACCTACGCGGAGATCATGGCCACCAGAATCCAGCCAAAGGTTCGCCAGGCTGGCCAGCCGCCGGCGGCCAGCAGCATGGCAGTAAGCGCAAAAGGGAGGGCGAAGATCGAGTGCTCCCACTTGATCATCTCCAGAGTGGTGCGGGTTTGCGTGAGAAATCCGGCCATATTTTCCATTTTAGAGTATGCTCACCATCAGGGCTTTTAGTCATGTATCCTGCGCGTATTTCCCCGAATCACATCACGATTTTCTGCTACTCTTGTGCCATGCGGGTGATTTTTGGCGCAATCAAGTTGGCGGCAATTGCCGCGTTTGCGGCTACGCTTTGCGCGGCACAGCAATTCACGCCCAAGGCCATCCAGTTCTCCGGCGTGCCTGAATACAACTCCAGTGAACTGCTGGCCGTGGCCCAACTCACGCCCGGTACGCAGATCGATGCAGCCGACCTCGACAAGCACGCCAAATTGTTGATGGAGACGGGCAACTTCGGCAGTTACGCCTACTCCTTTGATGGTGAAAATCTCATTTTCACATTGACTCCCTCCCCCAACCTGTACCCGGTGCGCTTTGCCAACCTGCCCTTCACTCTCACGCCGCAGGTGATGGCCAACATACACGCGCGCGCCCCGCTCTTCCACGGCAAAGTCCCCGCGCAGGGCGGCACGCTTGATTCCTTAATCGCAGCGCTTGAGGCGGAGTTTGCCACACACGGCACACAGGCGACCGTTGCCGCCTCCGCCTATTTCGACCCGAAGCTCAACACCGTCACCGCCATGCAACTCACCGTCACCGCGCCGCAGGTGCTTGTCAGCGCTGTCAATGTGCATGGCGTCTCGCCTCAACTCGACGCCGACCTCAAAAAAATCTACACGCCCTTGACCGGTTCCGCCTATAAAACGGATGAAACCACCGGCGTGCTGCAGGACCAGTTGGAGGATTTCTACTTCGACCACGGTTACGCCACCGCCAAAATCTCGGTGGCAAAATCCGATGAGCCGGTCTACTCCGCGGACAAGGTCGAGGTTCCGCTCAACGTCATTGTTCAAGAGGGCCGTGTCTACAAGGTCGGCCTCATCAAACTCAACTCCAGAATTTACATCCAGCAGCGCAAAATCGACACCGCGCTCCACCCCCATGAGGGCGACCCCATCACCGGCGCTGGCGTCCGCTCGCTCATGGACCTCATCGACACCATTTACGAGTCGAAGGGCTACATGGAGTGCAAGGTCACGCGCAAGGTCAACCCCGACGAGCGCTCCGCAACCGCGGATTACACCATCGACGTTGCCCCTGGCCCGCAATTCACGATGGGGGATCTCACCTTCGAGGGCTTTCCTGACGACCTGGCGCAAAGCCTGAAGGGCGCCTGGAAGACCCCGCGCGGCGCGCCTGTTGATTTTCCCTATGTGCGCTCGTATGTGCTGAGCTATGCCGAGCGAGACCAAGCTGCAGCGGCCAAACTCTCCGCCGCAAAGTTGAGTTATTTTTATAACATTGACCCCAAAACCCACGTTGTCAATATTACATATCGCTTTGGCCAGTAGCACGCGCCTGGCGCCCGGACCACTTCGAAACCGGATGACAATTTGTTCATCCAAATAGCGCACGGGCCAGGCTGATCCGGTGAGATACTGGCCTACAGGTGGATACCCTGATGCGCGCAAAAGCAAAGTCACGAAACGCCGCGTTCGCCTTTGCAATCCTCATCTGCGTCCGCTCAGCAGCGCAGGCATCATCCAGCCACACCCTGCCGGCGGGAACCGCCTTCACGGTCGAATCGGGCGCGCGCATTCCGATGAAGGCTGGAGCACGGATTCACGCAACGTTGCTTTATCCGGTCTATCTGTCCAACGCACTGCTTTTGCCCGAGGGCACGCAGGTGCTCGGCAAAGTTGCCGCGCTTGAGCCCGATTCCGCGGCGCGAGTGCACGCCCGCCTGCGCGGTGATTTCACGCCCTACCATCACCCCCGCGCCGCCTTTGACCAACTCGTCCTGCCCGATGGCGCCGTAGTGCCCCTCAGCACCAACGCCCCATGGCTCGGCGCACCCATTCTGCAAATCAAAGCCCCAAGCCAGAACAAACACAAATCCCTGCCCAACCGCGCATGGATGTACGCGCGCGAGGCCGCCCACCGGCAGATCGCCTTCTTCACCAATCCCGGCTTCAAAACCCGCGCACTCAATCTGCTCTACCAGCAACTCCCTTATCATCCGGAGTGGGTCAACGCAAGAACGGCGTGGAGCTTCGAGCTCAACCAGCCCTTGGCTCTGCCCGCTTTCACCGCCTCCACGCCGCCACCGCCACCCTCCTCCAACGACCCCTTCTGGCACATCAACGCGCTTCTCACCAGTGAAATATCATCCGCAACCGCCCATCAAGGCGACCCGGTTGAGGCCATCGTCGTTGAACCTGTTTTTGACAGCACGGGCGCTTTGGCGGTTCCGCAGGGGGCGACACTGATTGGGAAGGTCGCCGCCGCAAAACATGCCCGCGCATTCAGTCGCGACGGCCAACTCCGCTTCACCTTCCAGCAGGTGCGTTACCCGGCCGGGGCGTTGCAGTCGGTTTCCGGCTCGATGACCGGCGCGGGAACCGACCGCAGCCAGGCACTGGAGATGGACGCGGAGGGCGGAGTGAAGCCGCGCAGCCAGGCCAATGCACTCTTTCCGCTGGCGCTTTCCGTACTGGCTTACCACGGCCTGGACAGTGATGGAAACCTTACGGCGAATTCGACTGTTGCCTCCAACGGATTTGGTATTGTGGGCCGCGTAACCGGCATTGTGGCGGCGAGCAGGCCTGTTGCCGCCGGCATTGGATTTTACGCCGCAGCGCTCTCCTCGTATGACAATTTCCTCAAGCATGGAAAAAATGTGGTCTTCCAGAAAGACACCCGTATCGAAATCGAGACCGCGCCCATGCACTCGCCGGTGCTGAAGCCATCCACCACCACGCCGAAGAAGTAGGAATGCAAGCTAGGCTTATTGGAAGGCAAGGGCTGGATTGCGGACACTTTGACTCCCCACTGCCCGATGACTTGCTGGCGTTTGTTGAAGGACGCACTGCCCCGGAGTGGCAAATGAAATATTTGCTCGGTACACAAGCGGCTTGTTGGGCCTTTTACCACCCGCATACACTCGGAGTCCGCGGACTAGAGGCAATCCATTTGAAATGCTACAGAAGCCTGAGGAAACTCAATTTGAAGAACTTCCTGTCCAGGCCAAGCATGCATTGGGAGTATCCATCCTGCCTTAGCTGCGCCAGTATCCATTTGATCGTCTATTGATTTCGCAGGCGCGGGAGGAAAAACCGACTTTGATGACCTGCGACTCCATGTTGACCAAGTGCGGCAGAAACATCCTAGTGATTTGAACTTGCATCACAGCACGCGCCGCAGCCAATTGCCCGTGTGCGAGTGCAGGTTCTCAGCGATCTTCTCCGGCGTACCTTCGGCTACAATCCGCCCGCCCCCCGCGCCGCCCTCGGGTCCCATGTCAATCACCCAGTCGGCCGACTTGATGACATCCAGGTTGTGCTCGATCACCACCAGCGAGCCGCCGCCATCAATCAGTTTTTTAAAGGCTGTCAGCAGCCGCGATACATCGTCGAAGTGCAAGCCTGTCGTCGGCTCGTCCAGGATGTAGAGGACGCGGCTGGCCTCCGAGGGCTTCGCATTCGCATTCGCCGTCCGCACCTGCGCCAGGTGCGCGGCCAGCTTGACGCGCTGCGCCTCGCCACCCGAGAGCGTTGTCGCCGACTGCCCCAGCCGCAAATACCCCAGCCCCACCTCATCCAGTACAGCAAGTTTTTCGAGCAACTTGTTGTGCCCGGTGAAAAATTTGAGTGCCTGCTTGACCGTCATGCCCAGCACTTCGTGGATGTTTTTGCCCTTGTACATCACCTCCAGAATGCGCTTCTGGTAGCGGGTCCCGTTGCATTCCTCGCAGGGGAGCTCGACATCGGCCAAAAATTGCATCTCCACCGTGACCGTGCCGTCGCCCTCGCACACATTGCAGCGGCCTCCCGGCACATTGAACGAGAAATGCCCTGGCGTCAGGTTCAATCGTTTGGCGTCGGGTTGCGAGGCAAAAAGCTCACGAATCTGGTCAAAGGCCTTGATGTACGTGACCGGGTTTGACCGCGGGGTCCGCCCAATCGGCGTCTGGTCCACCAGGACAATGTCATTCAACCGCTCCACGCCACTGATGGACGTATAAAGCCCCGCTGGTTCCTGGTTCTCCGCCTGCCCCAGCGCCTGCGTCACCGCCCGTTGCAGCACCGTATGCACCAGTGTGGATTTTCCCGAGCCGGACACCCCGGTGATTGCAACCAGCATCCCCAGCGGAATCTCCACATCCAGCTTTTTGAGGTTGTTTGCCGTTGCGCCCTTCAGCACCAGCTTCTCTTTGCCGCGCTCACGACGCCGCGTTGGCACGGGAATCGCAATTTGCCTGGAGAGGTAGCGCCCGGTGAGTGAATTCGGATTGGCTTCGATCTCCGCGAGTGTCCCCTCGGCCAATAATTTGCCGCCAAACTCGCCCGCGCCGGGGCCCAAATCCAGCAGATGGTCGGCGGCGCGCAATAGGTCCGGGTCGTGCTCGACGACGATTATCGTATTGCCGAGGTCGCGCAGCTCCTTGAGAATCCTTATCAGCCGGTCCGTGTCCCGCGCGTGCAACCCGATGGAAGGCTCATCGAGCACATAGAGGGCGCCGACGAGGCGGGAGCCCAGCGAGGTCGCCAGTTGAATGCGCTGCGCCTCACCGCCAGAAAGCGTCGAAGCGAGCCGGTCGAGCGTCAGGTACTCCAGGCCAACCGACTCCAGGAACCCAAGCCGTTGCCGCACCTCGTCCAAAATCGTACTCGCAATCTCGGCCTGCATCGGCGTCAGCGCAATGCCGTTGAAAAACTCGCGTGCCTCGGCAATGGTCATGGCCGCAGCCTGGCATATATTCCGGCCGCTCAATCGCACCGCGCGCGCCTCGGCCCGGAGGCGTTGGCCGCGGCAATCCGGGCACTCCGCGTAGCCGCGATACTTGCTCAACATCACGCGCACATGGAGTTTGTATTTCTTCCGCTCCATTTCCTTGAAAAAGCCCATCACGCCCTTGAACTCATCCCGCCCATGCAGCAACACCTCGCGTTGCGCATCGCTCAATTCGTTCCACGAGCGATCCAACGGGACCGGCGCCAACTTCTTCATCTCCGTGAACCAGGGCCTGTACTTCGGGCGGTTCCACGGGTCAATCGCGCCATTCTCCAGCACAACCGCCTTGTCGGGAATGATGAGGTTCAGGTCGAAATCTATCGTGTTGCCAAAGCCCTGCCCACGCGGGCAGGCGCCAAAGGGATTGTTGAAACTGAACAGCCGTGGCTCCGGCTCCCGCCCCACGCGGTGGCAACTTTTGCACTCGTAGGCCGCGCTGAAGCGGAATCGCTTGCGCTCGTCCGGCGGCACATCGGCGGATGCAACCTCAAAGACCACCTCTTCCGCCTCCCGGAAGGCCACCTCGGCTGCATCCACAATCCGTGGCCGGTTCTCCGTGCTCACCACCAACCGGTCAAGCAGCACAAATACCGGCAGCGTGAAGTCAAGCTCCAACAGCGACTCGGGCGTTGAAAACTCAACGATGGTTCCCTGCTGATAGAGCCTGTTAAAGCCTGCCGCGCGCAGTTCCACCAGCCGCGCCTTCAAGCCTTCGCCCAGCGTGTCGCCGGTTATGTTGGCTGCATCAGCGGCCTTTTTGTTCGCCGCTGGTTTTCTTCCCCGCTTCAGCGGCTTGGCTGCCGCTTCTTCCACCGCCGGCGCGGGCTCGCTATGGCGCACCGGGAAGAGCACCTGCAGCCGCGTCCCCTCGGCAAGGTTCAGCATCGCCTCGGCTATTTCGTCGATCGTGTCGCGCTTTACCAGCCCGTCGCAGTGCACGCAATGCACCACGCCGCAGCGCGCATACAACAGGCGCAGGTAATCGTAAATCTCCGTGGCGGTGGCCACTGTGGAGCGCGGATTGCGCGTGGTGTTCTTCTGCTTGATGGCAATCGCGGGCGCCAGGCCGTCAATCTCGTCGACGTCCGGCTTCTCAATCCTCTCCAAAAACTGCCGCGCATAGGCGGAGAGCGATTCCACATAGCGCCGCTGGCCCTCGGCGTAAACCGTGTCAAAGGCAAGCGAGCTTTTCCCCGAGCCTGAAACCCCGCTTACCACGGTCATTACACCGTGCGGAATCTCGCAGTTGATTTTCTTCAGGGTGTGGGTCCGCGCGCCGCGCATATGAATCGCGTCGTTCAAGTTTCAGCACCGGGGAAGGATTCGCGACCCTCACTGCGCTCCGATG
>JAJXXN010000037.1 GCA_021781075.1 Acidobacteriota bacterium
CGGATCAAGCAATTATTGATGCGGTACTGCCACCAACAAGAAATCCGGCCCACGGGCCGGATTTCTTGTTGGTGGCAGTCAATTGCGCTATCCGCGCTCCTGGCCTTCTATTTCGGCAGATTACTGCTGTCCCAGCCCCCGCCGAGTGCGCGAATCAGTGAGACACTTGCCGCATACCGCCGCGTCTCCACATCAATGGCGTTACGCTGATTGCTCAGCAGTACACTCTCCGCGGTCAGAACTTCCAAATAACTCGTCACTCCGCCCTTGTAGCGGGCCACGGAGATATCATAGGCGTGCTGTGCCGCCGCCACCGCTTTGTCCGCCGCCACTGCCTCATCGCCGAGGATGCGCAGCGTGCTCATCTGGTCCTCCACATCATTGAATGCGTGGAAGATTGAGCTTCGATAGTTGGCCACCTCGGCCTCATAGTCGTGTCGTGCCTGTGCGGTCAAGGCATGGCGTTGCCCGGCGTCAAAAAGCAACTCCGTCGCCTGTGCGCCCAGTGTCCATAAGGCGCTCGGCCCCTGGATCCACGTGCCGCCATGCGTGCTTTCAAATCCGCCGTTGGCCACCAGTGGGATCGACGGGTAGTAGGCACTGATGGCAATTCCTATTTGCGCATTGGCTGCCGCCGCGCGGCGCTCCGCTGCGGCAATGTCCGGCCTGCGCTCAAGAAGCTGAGAGGGAACTCCCACGGGAACCTGTGGCGGAGAGCCTTCCAGCGGCGAATCAGGGATGCTGAAATCAGTGAGTTGATAGTAGGCCAGGGTGCCCACCGCATGCTCGTATTGCGCGCGGGCCACGCCGATGTCAACCAATTGGGCGCGTGAAGTTTCCAATGCCGTTTGCGCATCCGCCACGTCCCCCTCAGTGGCCACACCGCCCGCAAGCCGTTGCTCTGTCAATTTCAGCGAGCCTTCCAGGTCGGCGATCGTGGCTTCGAGCATCCTTTTCTGCGCATCAGCCCCGCGCAACTCAAAATACGCCGTGGCCAATTGCGCCTGCAGCAACAAATCAAGGTTGGCAAGGTCCGCCGCGCTTGCCCCGGCGGAGGCTCGTGCTGACTCCACAGTGCGCCGGATGCGACCGAAAAAATCCGGCTCCCAGCTTGCTGTGCCAGTAAGCGTCAGCGTGTTGTAGCTGGTCTTCATTCCGGGGCTTATGCCGGGCTGGTTCTCTGAAAGCTTCGAGTGTGTGAACCCCGGCCCGGCCGTCAGCGTCGGTGCCAACGCCGCACGCGCCGCCTTGATCTGCTCTGCCGCGGCAAGGTAGGTTTCAAGCGCGCTCTTCAAATCCTGGTTGTTGCTCTCGATCCGGTCTTCATACTTGTTCAATTGCGGGTCGTTGTAAATCTCCCACCACTTGCCGCGCAACATGCCATCGCTTGGTGTGGCCGTCTTCCAATCTCCCCCCGTTGGCTTTGGCGGCGGTACGCGCATCGCATCACCGCCCGCCTCCTTGTATGCCCCAGGCGCACTGTACTGTGGCCGCCGGTAATTCGGCCCCACCGGCTTGCAGCCTGCCAGTATCAGAAGTGCGACGCCGGATACGGCAAGTTGTGTTGCACTCCGCTTCATCGGCCACCTGCCGTGGGCGTCACTTCGCGCACTTCTTCGCCGTCCACCAGTGAATCGGGCGGGTCCTGTATCACGCGGTCATCCGCCTTGAGGCCGCTGATAACCTGCACGCTTTGGCCGTCGTCCTCGCCAATCACAACTTGATTCAAATGCGCCTTGTTGCCAACCAGCGTCGCCACCTGCATCCCCTCGCGCCGGAAGATCATCGCCGAAACCGGCACTATCAACGACGGGTTTACTCGCTGAATCTTGAAATGCACCTGCGCCAACGATCCGGGCAGCAGCTCGCCCGTGCGGTTGTCGAGGTCCAGCTCCACAAGCAATGTGCGGCTTACCGGGTCAATCGCATCGGCAGTGCGCACCAGTTTGGCTGTGTAGCCCTTGTTCGGATGCTCGGCAAAAGTGAGTTCATAACTTTGGCCGGCGTGCAGTGTTGCCGTCTCCGCCTCCGGCACACTGGTGTAAACACGCAGCGTGTTGACGGCCTGCATGTGGAACAATTCCTTGCCCGCGCCGGTGTCAATCAATTGTCCGGTGTCCACGTTGCGCGCCGTCACCACGCCTTCAAAAGGCGCGTAGATTTTCTCAAAGCTCTGGAGCTCGCGCAGGCGTTGCACGTTCGCTTCGGCCGAGTGCACGGCCGCCGCCGTCGCCGCCGCCTGGCTCACATAGGTGTCCGTGTCCTGTTGTGCCACGGCATTGGTCTTCACCAATTCCGAATAACGGTCGGCCTGGATCTTCGCAATCGCCGCATTCGACTTGGCCGTGGCCAGGTCCGCCTCCGCCTGGCGAAGTTGCTCATCCACCTCGGGTGTTGCAATCTCGGCCAAGAGCGCGCCCTTCCTTACCCGCGCGCCAATGTCAAAGTACCAGTGCGTCAGGTAGCCAGGCGTGCGCGCATAAATCGGCGAGTCGGTATAGGCCGTCACATTACCCGGCAGCGTAAAGCTGCTCACCGGCGAACCCTGCTTCGGCGGCTTCACCACCACCGTCGGTGCGGCCAATACCCCGGTGCGTTCCGCCAGCGCGTTGTACGCATGCCTGCGGCTGATGATTCCTGCCGCCGCCAGCACCACGGCCGCTACCAGAAACACCACGAGGAAGAGCACCACCCCGCGAGGCGTGCCCGCCTCTTCCTGCTGCGTCTTCTTTTCCATCTCGCCAGTCATTCTCAGGCTCCTTGCTACTCGGCATTGGCATCGAGGCTGTCAAATTCATCCAACGGCAAACTGCCAATTTTCTCCACTGCTATGCCACGACGCCGCGATTCCAGCCATCCATGCACCAGGGCGAAGAAGGTTGGAACAAAAAACAGCGTGGCCACGGTTGCCATCAACAGGCCGCCAATCACGGCCCTGCCCAGTGGCGCATTCTGCTCGCCCCCGTCGCCAAGGCCAAGCGCCATCGGCAGCATGCCGATGATCATCGCCATCGCCGTCATCATCACCGGCCGCAGGCGCACCGAGCCGGCGCGCAATGCCGCTGTGCGCGCATCACCCACCAGGATCTCCAACTGCTCGCGCGCAAAGTTCACCACCAAAATCGAGTTCGCCGTCGCCACGCCCATGGTCATGATGGCGCCAGTCAGCGCCGGCACGCTCAGGCGCGTGTTGGTCAAAAACAGAAACCACACAATCCCGGCCAGTGCCGCGGGCAGCGCGGAAATAATCAAAAACGGATCAAGCCAGGACTGAAAATTCACCACGATCAGCAGGTAGACCAGAAGAATCGAAAACGCCAGGCCGGCCAGCAGCCCTGTGTACGAATGGCGCATGGTTTCGCTTTGTCCGCGGATTTCAAAGTTTGACCCGATGGGCAGGTCGTTGCGATGGCGCTCCACAATCTTTTCCACGCCGCGCGTCACCGTGCCAAGGTCCGTGCCGTCCACATTGGAAAGCAGGTCAACCACAGGGTGCACATCGTAGTGGCTTACCTCGGCCTGCTCAACGCCGGGCGTGATGCCGGAAAGGTTGCCCAGTATCTGCACCGGTTGTTGCGCGCCGGGCGCATTCGTTGTGCCGCCCGCGGTGATGCTGCCGCCCGCTGATGTCGCATAAGCGTTTTGCGCCCCTGCCTTGCCTCGTGAACTGGTAATCGGAATCGAGCGCATCTGGTCAAGAGAGCTGATGTCATATTGCTGTGCCTGCACGGCGATGTTATAGCTCACCCCTGTGTGCGGGTCCAGATAAAACGTGGGAGAAGTCTGGAAGCTGCCACTCAGCGCCACCAGCAGGCTGCCGACCACGTCAGCCTGGGTCAAACCGATCTCACCGGCGCGCGTGCGGTCCACATTCACCGTCATGTGCGGCAAATTGAAGGGCTGCTGAATATGCGCATCCACCGCGCCCGGCACGTTCTTCAACTCATTCAGCATCTTCGCGGCCAGCTTGCGGTTTTCATCCTGGCGCGGGCCAATCAACTGCACATCAATCGGCGCAGAAAGACCAAAGTTCAAAATCTGCGTCACTATGTCCACGGGCAGAAAATAGACAACCACGCCCGGGTTTTCATCCGCCAATGTTTTGCGCAGCCTGTTCACATAATCAGCCGTCGGATGATGGTCCGCGGTCAATTGCACCTGGATGTCCGCGTCCGAGGTGCCCACCGGCGCCGAGGTCGAGTAGGAGAGGTTCAACCCCGAGTAGGGGAGGCCAATGTTGTCAACGATGGTCACAATCTCATTCGCGGGAATCTCGCGCCGGATGGTCCGGTCAATGTGGTCGCAAAGCGCCGCTGTCTCTTCTATGCGCATTCCCGTGTGCGCGCGGATGTGTATTTTGAAACTGCCGGCATCCACCGAGGGGAAAAAGTCCTGCCCCAGTTGCGGCGCCAGCGCTGCCACGGAAAGCACCATGAAGGCGAAAAATGCCACCAGAAACAGGCGCGCATGGCGGATTGCCAACTGCAACAGCCCCACATAACCCAAGCGCATCCGCTCAAACCCGTGTTCAAAGGCAAGTTGGAAGCGTACAAAGGGATTGCGGCTCGCGCGCTTCTTCTCATTCTGCTCCTCACTGTGCTCGCTGAGCAAAAAACGCGCCATTGTCGGGACCACTGTGCGCGAGAGCAGGTAACTGGCCAGCATCGCAAACACCACCGCCTCGGCAAGCGGTACAAAAAGATAACGCGCCACGCCTGACAAAAAGAACATCGGCACAAAGACTATGCAGATGGCAAGGGTTGAAACCAGCGCCGGGGTCGCAATCTCAGCGGCGCCGTCCAGGATCGCCTGCTCCAACTCCTTGCCTTTTTCCAGGTTGCGGTTGATGTTTTCAATCTCCACCGTTGCATCGTCCACAAGGATGCCGACCGCCAAGGCCATGCCGCCCAGCGTCATGATGTTGATTGTTTCGTGCAGCATTGCCAGCACGCTCAGTGAACAAAGAATCGAAAGTGGGATGGAGACGGCGATGATCAATGTGGAACGGAAGCTGCCGAGGAACACCAGGATCATCATCGCGGTCAGGCAGGCGGCGATAATCGCCTCGCGCACCACGCCGTCAATCGCGCCGCGCACAAAAATCGACTGGTCGGAGAGGTAATTGAATTGCAGGTTGTCGGGGATGCGGCGCGTGGAGCGCAGCAGCGCCATTTTTTCCTTTACCCCCGAGATGATGTCGAGCGTGGAGGCCGAGCCGGTCTTCAATATATTGAGCAACGCCGCGCGCTGCCCGTCCACGCGCAAAATATTTGTCTGCGGCGGATTGCCGTCGCGTACGTGTGCCACGTCGCGGATGTAAATCATCGCCCCGTTCACGGCCTTGATGGGCAGGTTGTTGAGTTCCTCAACCACCGAGGGCGCCGAGTTCGTCTCCACCGCATACTCGTATTTGTCCAGCTTGGCCGTGCCCGCCGGCAAAATCAGGTTCTGCGCCCCGACCGCATTCACCACATCCACCGGCGAAAGCCCCTTCGCCTGCAGAGCGTGCAGGTCAATGTCCACCTGGATCTGCCGCTGCTTTCCGCCATAGGGGTAGGGCGATTGCGCGCCTTCCACCGTCGAGAACTCGGTGCGAATCGTATTCTGCCCAAGGTCGAAGAGCTGTTGTTCGCTCAGCCCCTTGCCGGTGAGGCCGATCTGCAGCACGGGCACGCTTGATGCGTTGTACTGGATGATGAACGGCGGTGTCGAGCCCGGCGGCAACCCGCGCAATATCGTCTGGTTGATCGCCGTCACCTGCGCCACGGCGTTGCCGATGTCAACGTGCGGCTTGAAAAAGATCTTGATGATGGACACGCCTTCGAGCGACTGCGACTCCATGTGGTCAATGTCATTGACCGTCGTGGTCATGGCGCGCTCGCTGTTGAAGACGATGCGCGTGGACATCTCCTCGGCTGAAAGCCCCGTGTAATTCCACACCACGGTCACAACCGGGATGTCAATGTTCGGAAAAATGTCCGTCGGCATGGTCGCAATGCTGTACACGCCGAGGATGAGGATCAGCAGCGCGAATACGGCAAAGGTGTAAGGCCGCCGCAAGGCAAGCCGGACAATCCACATCATAAGGTCATTACTCGCTTCCGATTCTCGAACCGGTTCGTTGACATGGGCGCGCACCCGCGCGCAGGATGGATGATGAGTCTATTGTATGATGCTTCTTCGAGCCCAAAGGCGGCAGAAATCACCACTCGCGCCCCATTGATTCAATTTGGGGCTGTCGTGTGTGCAATTTGCATCTACATTTGCGCCGCGAATGTTCAAATCGACAACAGCGCCATCACCAGCACCATCAGGCCCACGAAAAGGCTCATGCGGTCGCGCAAGGCAAAAACCACAGGGTCTTCGTCCAATTCGCCCCGCGAGGCCTTCAGCCACACCCGCAGAATCCAAAGCAACAGCAGCGGCACAATGAACCAAAGCCGGTTCGGATGCCGGTAAAGGTCCGTCACATCGGGCCGTGAAATATACAGCGTGAACACCAGCACCGCCACAAAACCGCTTGCCGTGCCAAAGCTGCGTATCTGCTCCAGGTCGGCAACCAGGTAACCGCGCCCATGTGTTGCGTCCAACCCGCGCTCGCGCAGGTTCTCCACCTCGCTGAAGCGCTTGACCATGGCCAGCGAAAGAAACAGGAAAGTCGAGAAAATTCCCAGCCACGGCGAAATCACCGTCCCGGTGGCCGCCCCGCCGGCCAGCATGCGCAGCGTGTAAAGCCCGCTCAGGACAATCACGTCCACCAGTGCCACGCTCTTCAGCCGGAATGAGTAGCTCGTCGTCACCAGCGCATAGGCAATCAGCCACAGTACAAAATG
>JAJXXN010000178.1 GCA_021781075.1 Acidobacteriota bacterium
TCAACAGATCCCCATCACCACCGTGCCGGTTGTGCAAGCCCCAATGTGGGCCGTGCCCGAGGCCGCCGAGCCCGCCTCATCCCGCATCTTGAGTGAGGAGCCGCCCGCCACGGAACCACCCACCGCGCTCGGGCCAGTCACCGTGCCAGAGCCTGTGCCCACACCGTCGGCTTTTGATCCCTTCCTCAAGCCCGCGCTTGAGGAGCCGCACTACCACGAGCCGGCAGAGAACCGTTTTGAGCAGCCCATGGCGCATGAGGATCCGGCCTTTGAACTGCCAGCCGACCCGCAGCAACCAACCCAGGCTCCCAGTTTCGAGCTGGTGCAGGAGGATGATGCCTATGGCTCCTCTACGCGTAATACGCGCTATTCGACTGCATATACGCCACCGATACAGGAGATGCCCACGCAAGAGCAGTATCCAGTGGTCAACCGCCCCCGCTTTGCCGAAATGGCGGAAGATCCGGAATTTTTGAACCAGGCAAGCGAGATCAACAATGCTGCGCGCCCGGCTCGCTCTTTCAACCACACACAGGATCTTTTTGCCGACCCTGCCGGAATCTCAGAGGAAGACCTGGACACCCCGGCCTACATGCAACGTCCGCGCCAGGAGCAATGACCTAAGTTTGCGCGTTGGAGTGCCAGAACCTGTATGATGATTGAAACGCCATACCACCGGCATGTGCTTGGAAATTTCCAATCAGTGCGGGCTGTTTTTCAGCTTCATCAGGCCGATGAACAGAGGGAAGGCCTAACCATTTTCACGGGAGAGTGAAGGAATGAAGGGTTTGACGGCTTTGGTGATGGCTGGAACGCTCGCATTGGCGGCCACAGGCGCCCTATGCGCAGATGCGCCACAGCAAAAGAACCAGCCTGTCAAGCATCATTCCCGCAGGACGCATCACGCTTCTGCCGCCGCGCGCTCCCACGCAACCGCGACGGTTGCGCACAATCACGCTGCCACAGCCAACGGGCAGGTGCGTACCGCAACCTACACCCATCACCGCCGCCATCATTATTACGAGCGTTTCACCGCCAGCTCTTTTGTCAATTATGACCAGACGGCGGGGGATGTGACCGCGGGCGAAGACCCGATTGTCCGCGCCGCCGCCATTGAGGCGCTCGGCGAGATGAACGGTACCGCCGTTGTCATCAATCCCGCCAACGGGCGCATCCTGGCCATGGTCAACCAGAAGCTCGCGCTTTCGCCCGGTGCCGAGCCTTGCTCCACCATCAAGCTCAGCGTCGCGCTCGCCGCGCTCAAAGAGGGGCTGGTCACCAGTGACACGCTTGTGAAGCTCCCCGGTTTCCGCATGAATATGACCGATGCGTTGGCCAAATCAAACAATCTATACTTTGAGGAAATTGGCCGCCAGCTTGGGTTTGAGCGCGTCCGCAGCTACGCCACGCAATTCGGCCTCGGCGAGCTGGCCGGTTACAACATCCCCGGCGAGCAACTAGGCACCTACCCCGACCAGCCCATCAGCGAGGCCGATGGCGGCGTGGGCAAGATGTGCAGCTTCGGGCAGGGTGTCAACATGACCCCGCTCCAGTTGGGCGCCTTCGTTGCGTCGTTGGCCAACGGCGGAACCCTTTACTATCTCCAGCATCCCTCCACGCCGGACGAAGTGGCCGGCTTCACGCCGCGCATCAAACGCAAACTTGACATTGCCCGCTATGTCCCCGAGCTTGAGGATGGCATGGCAGGCGCCGTCGAGTACGGAACCGCGCGCCACCTCCGTGACAGCTTCCAGGCCCTGCCCGTCTTTGGCAAAACCGGCACCTGCTCCAACAATGGAACCCGGTTTGGCTGGTTCGTCTCCTTCTCTGACACGCCGCAAGGCTCGCTCGTCACCGTATTCTTCCTCGAAGGGGGACGCGCCACCTTTGGCCCCCGCGCTGCCGAACTGACGGGCCTCTTCTACAAAGGCCTTTGGGACCGCAACTATTTCGGCACCAACGGGACTGAAGCCGCAGCCACCGCCGCTCCTTCCGCGGTCGGCGCATCCAACTGATTCTGCCAAGACTCTCCTGGTTGCTTCGCCCCATTCATCACCGCATTGGGCCGCCACTCCAGCTCCCTGCATGGGTTGAATCGAGTGTGTTGCAACATTTTCCACCCTCGCGCATCTAATCTAATATCAAAGACGCCCCGGAGCCCGTGCCATGGAACTGCCTACTCATCTGCTATTGCTCCACGGCTACTGGCTGATTTTCTTCTGGGTGTTTTTGTGCCTGCTTGGGATGCCGATTCCGGTGACGCCGGTGCTGCTTTCGGCCGGGGCGCTCTCGTCGGATGGCGACATGAGCTTCGGTCTCAGCTTTGCCTTCGGGCTTGCCGCCTGTGTGTTTGCCGACACCACCTGGTTTTGGATCGGCCGCTTTTACGGGACCCAGGTCCTGCGCTTCCTTTGCAAAATCACCATGCAACCCTCCACGGCCATACGCAAGTCGGCGGGCACATACGGTCGCCGCTCCGCGCTGGTGTTTCTCTACGCCAAGTTCATCCCCGGCCTCACCGCACTTGCCGCGCCCATTGCCGGCCAGCGCCGCATGGGTTTCAGCCGCTTTCTGGTTTATGACACAGTGGGCTCCATGCTCTGGCTGGCCAGCCTCTTGCTCGGCGGCCGCCTCTTTGGCAAGCTGCTGCAGGAGAATCCCCATCTCTTTGACTGGGTCGGGCGCTTCTCCGGCCTGTTGCTGATTGTCGGCTTGGTGCTGTTCTTTGTCGCCCGCCTCATCCGCCGCCAGATTCAGTTGCGCCGCATGATCTCCACACGGCTTGACCCCCTGGAATTGAAGGACATGCTCGATTCCGGCGAGGAGGTTTATATTGTCGATTTGCGCGAACCGGATGAAAGAAAGGAAGACGCATACACCTTGCCCGGTGCGCATTTACTGACGCCGCACGAGATTGCATCGCATTCGAGCAGCATCCCGCTCGACCGGGATATTATTCTTTTTTGCAGCTGCCCCAAGGAATCTGATGCGGCCCGCATCGCCCTCCAACTCCAAAAGCAGGGCATCGACCGCGTGCGTCCGCTGCGCGGCGGCTACGAGGAGTGGAAACGCCTCGGGTTCCCGCTCGATTCTGTCGTGGCTTAATCTACCGTCCCATGGCCACTGCCACCAGAGAATCTGCGCAGCCATAATACAACAGCCAGTGGCCTTTAAACCAAACCAACCCCTCGGCAAAGGTTGTCCCCGCGGCGTACTGCCCGGTCTTCTCCCACGGCTCCTCCGGCTTGAGCACAGGCTTCTCCAACTGTCCAATCAACCGCTCAGGGTTCTTGGCATCAAACAGCGCCTCGCCCGCCGCGTAGGCATTTGCGCCCAGCGCCGGGTCGCCATGCAATGGCTCATTCTTCCCGTTGTAAATCACCACAATTCCGCGCGGTGTCTTCACCGGCGGCGGGCCAGTCTCCGGGAATCCGCTGTCAAAATGTCCCGCGCGCGGTTGCAACAACTCCATCGGCTCACCCCGCGCATCCTCCACTGGCCTCCAGTGGATCAGGTCCTCCGACGTGGCCAGATGCACAGTACCCTCGCCCCAGTACATCCAGAATTTGCCTTTGATTTTGGCCGCGATTAAATGGCCGTGACGCAGCTCGGTCACAATTCCCGCCGATTTGTATTTCAACCCATCGTACTTGCCGCCACTCGCGCCCAAAAACGCCGGTCCATGCTTCTGCCAGTGAATCAAATCCTTCGAGGTCGCGATCCCAACCGAATAAGTCTCACGGTTCCATTGCGTGTACGCCAGCACATAGCTTCCATCCGGCGCTTCCACAATGCGCGGGTCCTCCACACCGCCCGGCCACTCGCGCGCCTTCTGCCCATCCTCATCGGGATAAAACACCGGCTCTTCCATCGACTTGAAGTGAAGGCCGTCCTCGCTCACCGCCATCCCCAATCGCGAAGTATGCCCGCCAATTTCCATCGCGCCTGAATCATCCTCCGCGCGGTAAATCACATAAACCTTGCCATTGCGCACTATCGCCGCCGGGTTGAAGGTGTGCAGCGCCTCCCAGTGCACGTTGGTCTTCAAAATCGGGTCCTCAAAGCGCGCGTTTCTGTCCGGTTTTACCACCGGGTTCACGTCCGCAGGCCTTGTGAACGGCCCAATCACCCACGGCTCCTGCGCGCACAACCGCAGCGCCAAACTCAAAACCACCGCACCCATCAAAATCATGCCCGGCTTCATTTCATCGCACCAACCTGAAACCAGCCTAACCCACTGCGCAACTTCATTCCAGCGCGTTACTCTTGAAGCTGGGGAGAAGGGAACCGCCTTGCTCCCCGGAGCATCAAGGAGCAAGACACGTGGCTTACAACGACCTGCGCGATTGGATTCATACCCTCGAGAAAAACGGCGAGTTGAAGCGCATCACCGCCGAGGTCTCGCCGGATCTGGAAATCACCGAGATTACAGACCGAGTTTCCAAGATTGGGGCCGCAAGCGCCGCCGCAAAAAGGCGCGCCAGCGCAACCAACTCCGCCTACGCACCCGGCGGGCCCGCGCTGCTGTTTGAAAATATCAAGGGCCACCCCGGCCACAAGGTGCTCATCAACCAGTTTGGCAGCGAGCGGCGCATGGCCCTGGCGCTCGGCGTGGAGCGGGTTGACGAAATCGCCGAGCGCATCCACGGCCTCATGAACATGAAGCAGCCCAAGGGCTTCCTCGACAAGCTCGGCATGTTGCCGCAACTCGGCGCGCTCACTTCGGCTTTTCCCAAGACCGTCAGCGCCAAGGACGCCCCCTGCAAGGAAGTCATCCAGCGCGGGAACTTCGACCTCAACCAATTTCCCATCCTCAAATGCTGGCCCCACGACGGTGGACGCTTCATCACACTGCCCTGCGTCCACACGCGCGACCCCAAAACCGGCAAGCGCAACGTGGGCATGTACCGCATGCAGGTCTACGACGGCCAAACCACCGGCATGCATTGGCAGCGCCAAAAGGTCGCCGCTGAGCATTATCGCGAGCTGCTGCGCCGGGCTGCGTCAGAGACCTCATTGGAAAACGAATCCGCGGCCCGCGTCGCAGTCATGGCTGAGTCAGCCGGCGGCTCCGTCGCCATTCCCGCGGAATCCATCGGCGGCCTGCCCGCCATCTCCACCACCAAACTCAAAGGCACGCGACTTGAAGTCGCCGTCGCCATCGGCACCGACCCCGCCATGACATTCGCGGCTATCGTTCCCGCGCCGCCCGAGGTCGAGGAATTTCTCATCGCAGGCTTTCTCCGCGGCAAGCCGGTCGAACTCGTCCAATGCGAAACCGTCTCGCTTGAAGTCCCCGCCAACGCCGAAATCGTCCTTGAAGGCTACGTCGAACTCGGCGAACTCCGCACCGAGGGCCCCTTCGGCGACCACACCGGCTTCTACACCATGACCGATGAGTACCCGGTCTTCCACCTCACCTGCATCACCCACCGCAAAGACCCCATCTACGCGGCCACCATCGTGGGCAAGCCGCCCATGGAAGACGCCTGGATGGGCAAGGCCGTTGAGCGCATCTTCCTGCCCGCGATGAAGATGACCATCCCGGAGCTGGTTGACATCAATCTGCCGCCCGAGGGCGTGATGCACAACCTGATGATTGTGTCGATCCGGAAAAGTTATGCCGGACAGGCGCGCAAGGTGATGAACGCCATTTGGTCGCTCGGCCAGGCCATGTTCACCAAGTGCATCATTGTCGTCGATGAGGATTGCGACGTCCACGACATCGGCGAAGTCACACTCCGCGCCACCAACAACATCGACCCCGAGCGTGACATTCAGTTCACACTCGGCCCGGTTGACTCCCTCGACCACTCCTCGCGCCTGCCGAACTACGGCTCCAAAATGGGCATCGACGCCACCCGCAAATGGCAGGCAGAGGGATTTAACCGCCCCTGGCCTGCGATGGTCGAGATGGATGCAGCCACACGCGCAAAAATCGACACGCTTTGGAAAACCCTCGGTATTTGATTTCCGCAGGATGGGATTCGGCGCGGGCTCCGTCCTCCGCGCGCCCGTTGGACCGTACCTGCGCGTCCTCTGCTATATCTGGAGTATGCGGCATTTTTGGCACATTGCGCTTTTATCGCTGGTAATCGCCCTGCCGTGCGCAATGCCGCTCGCGGCCCAACCCCCGGAGGCCTTCCGCTGGGTCAACTTCCACGCCGAGACGGACGCGGATATCGCAAACTGGGTCACCCACACCATGGCCAAGGAGAAATGGACCGCCATCCGCGAGATCGGCGTCGAGTACGATGCCGCCCTCGTCATCACCGACCTCCGCGGCACGCCGCAAGCCATGCCCGGTGACGATACTTTCACCGTCTGGAGTGTCTCGCTCACTTCGCGGGACCACACGCCCCTGCTCTCAGGCGCCAACCTACGCTTCACGGGCTGGCTGCGCTTTGCCCCCAACCACGCCTCCGAGATCACCGCCCTCTACGACGATTGCACCCACTGCCAGGCCACCACTTTCTTCACCGCCTTCCACTATGACCCCGCCACGCACAGCTTTGTCGCGCGCTGGATGCACGCCGGCCAGGCGGCGCCGGTCTGGAGCGCCAACACCCTCGCCAGTGGCGAATGGGTGCAACTCTACGGCGTCTATCCAAAACCCGACGGCAGCGTGCAACTCGGCACCTGGAGCCACTTCGAGGATGCCGCGCACAAGCCGCAGCAGGACTTCCTCTACCTCTACTCCATCGGCAACACCGACTCCGCGGAAAGCGCCGTGCCCTTGTTCGGCAGTGCCGCGGAACCCATGAAAAAACGGCTCTGCAATCCAGACG
>JAJXXN010000236.1 GCA_021781075.1 Acidobacteriota bacterium
GATCTCAATCCACCAGGCGAGGGCAATCATCGCGCAGTACGATGCCGCCGGCGTCACACGCGACCATGTGCTCATTAAAATTGCCTCCACGTGGGAGGGTATCTGCGCCGCCGAGGTGCTGGAGAAGGAAGGCATCCACTGCAACCTGACGCTGCTCTTCGGCATGCACCAGGCGGTGGCGTCCGCTGAGGCCAAGGTCACCCTGATTTCACCCTTCGTCGGGCGCATCCTCGATTGGTACAAGAAGGACACGGGCAAGGATTATGTTGGCGCCGAGGACCCGGGCGTGCAGTCCGTGACTAAGATCTACAACTACTACAAGAAATTTGGCTACAAGACGCAGGTAATGGGCGCAAGCTTCAGGAATATCGGCGAGATAACGGAACTCGCCGGCTGCGACCTGCTGACGATCTCACCGCAACTTCTTGCCGAGCTCGAGTCGAAGGTGACGGAACTGCCACGCAAGCTCGACGCCACCAAGGCCGCAACAATGAACATCGACCGCATCCCCATGGACAAGGCGGCATTTGAAAAAATGCACGCCGACGACCGCATGGCGCATGAGAAGTTGAAGGAAGGCATTGAGGGCTTCTCCGCGGCGCTGGTTAAGCTGGAAGGAATTTTGGCCGCGCGGATCACGGAGCTTGAAGGCGCGCGCGCGGCGGTGTGATTGATTGTTCGTGTCGGCGCCATGGCGCCTTCATGTTGTGCGCAGGGCGCGTTTCCAGAGGGGCCGTTAAAAGGTTGGGGCTCTGGTTGCCGTCCGCCGCGGGTTTATAAAATATACCGGCTCAGGTCCTGGTCCTTCACAATCGACGCGACCATGGCCTTCACATACTCATCGCTGATGGTGAAAACTTTTTCGGGGCCGGTTGCGGTGGGACGCTCACTGACCGGCAGCGCCGTGGAGGCATCCGTTTGGATTGCCGCGGCGAGCGCGCCTGCCTGCTCGTCGTTCATCGTGCGGCGGGCCACGTCGGGCGCCAGGAAGCTGACATCATCCAGCACACGCTCCATGATTGTATGCAGCCGCCGCGCGCCAATGTTCTCGGTCGTCTCGTTCACCCGGAAGGCGAAGCCGGCCATCTCGCGCAACGCGGCCTCGGTGAACTCAAGCCGCACGCCCTCCGTCTCAAGCAGCGCGGTGTACTGCCGCGTGAGCGAGGACTTCGGCTCGGTCAGGATGCGCAGGAAGTCCTCGACCGTGAGCGATTGCAGCTCGACGCGGATTGGGAAGCGCCCCTGCAACTCGGGGATAAGGTCGCTCGGCTTGCTGACGTGGAAGGCGCCGGCGGCGATAAAAAGAATGTAGTCGGTCTTCACCATGCCGTAGCGCGTGCTGACGGTGGTTCCCTCGACGATGGGAAGAATGTCGCGTTGCACGCCCTCGCGGCTGACGTCGGGGCCGTGGCCCCCCTCGCGCCCTGCGATCTTGTCAATCTCGTCGAGGAAGATGATGCCGCCGGTCTCAACGCGCTCGACTGCCGATCGCGTCACCGATTCCATGTCGATGAGCCGCTGCTCCTCCTCCTGCACAAAATGGTCAAAGGCGTCGGGCAGCTTCATTTTGCGCTTGTGCGTGGCGCCGCCAAAGATGTTGGGCAGCATGTCGCGCAGGTTTGACTCCATCTCCTCCATGTTCTGGCTGCTGATGATGCCGAACTGCGGCATGTTGCGCTCGCGCACATCGACCTCGACCTGGCGGTCGTCAATTTTGCCCTCACGGAATTGCTGGCGTAATTTTTCCCGCTCGTTTTGATAATTCTCCGAGCCCGGCAGCGTGAGCTGCCCTTCCTGCGTGGGCGGCGCGGGTGGCGGCGGCGGCAGCAACAGGTCGAGCAAACGATCCTCGGCGTTCATCTCGGCCTTGTCCTCAACCTCTTCCAGGCGTTCCTCGCGGACCATGTCTATGGCGATTTCCACCAGGTCGCGGATCATGGACTCCACATCCCGGCCAACGTAGCCGACCTCGGTGAACTTGGAGGCCTCAACCTTGAGGAATGGCGAGTTGGTTAGCCGCGCAAGCCGCCGCGCTATCTCGGTCTTGCCCACGCCGGTGGGGCCTATCATGATGATGTTCTTGGGCATGATTTCGTCGGCGATGTCGGGCGACAGCTTTTGCCGGCGTTGGCGGTTCCGCAGCGCGATGGCGACGGCGCGCTTGGCGGCCCTCTGCCCGACAACGTGCTTGTCAAGCTCGGCGACAATCTCGCGCGGGGTGAGATCTTCAAGCGCGCGGGCGTTTTCTTCGGCGGATGCGGGCAGGTAGATGGCCATGGACGTTCTTCGTTCAATCCTAATTCATTTGCATGATATGGATTGAACCCTCGGAATTTGCTGAAATCGCCCTTTGCGCGTTTTGCGGATCAGCTAAGAAGCACCCCGGGGAGGCTGAAGCCCGCTTTTTTATTGCGTTTACCCGCACGCTTAAACCCGTGCCCTTTCAAAACACCGGCGCGAATCGAGGATTTCTACAATCTTCTACAATACACATAGCTGATCCTTGGCTTCTCCATCATGTCCTTCACTGAGCAATACGATATTGCCGTCGTAGGCGCGGGCCACGCCGGCTGCGAGGCCGCGGTCGCCGCCGCGCGCATGGGTCTGCGCACGGCGCTCATCACCATGAACCTCGACCTCATCGCCCAGATGAGCTGCAACCCCGCCATCGGAGGCGTCGCCAAGGGTCATCTCGTCCGCGAGATCGACGCCCTCGGCGGCATCATGGGCCAGGTCGCCGACTCGGTCGGCATCCAGTTCCGCCTCCTCAACACCTCGCGCGGCCCCGCCGTCTGGAGCCCGCGCGCACAATGCGACAAGGCACTTTATCGCGTAAAGATGCGCGAACTCCTCGAGGCGCAAGCCGGCCTCCACATCCGACAGGCCGAGGTCAGCGGCCTTGTCATCGGGGAGCTTACGAACGCCGCGCCCAACCAGGCCGCGCGCCGCATCACCGGCCTCAAGCTGCGCGATGGCCGCATCCTCAACGCGCGCGCCATCATCATCACCACGGGAACCTTCCTCAACGGCCTCATCCACTGCGGCGAAGAGCGTTACCCGGCCGGCCGCAGTGGCGAACCAGCCTCCGTCCTCCTCGGTGAGGCGCTTCGTGCCCTCGGTCTTCGCACCTGTCGCCTGAAGACCGGAACGCCGCCGCGCCTCGACGGCCGCACCATCAACTGGGACGCATTCGAGGAGCAGCCCGGCGACGCCGATCCCACGCCCTTCAGCTTCCGCACCAAGTCCATACCGCAACGCCAGGTCAGTTGCCACATCGCCTACACCACCCCGCGCACGCTCGAAATCATCCGCGCCAACGTACACCGCTCCGCCATGTACTCAGGCCAGATCGAGGGCGTCGGCCCGCGCTACTGCCCGTCCATCGAGGACAAGATCGTCAAGTTCCCCGACAAGACGCAGCACCAGTTCTTCCTCGAACCCGAGGGGCTCAACACACACGAGGTTTACGTCAACGGCATGAGCACCTCGCTGCCCATGGAGGTGCAGCACGAGATTGTCCGCTCCATCCCCGGGCTCGAGCACGCCGAGATGCTCCGTCCCGGTTACGCCATTGAATACGACAGCGTTGACGCCACTGAGCTCGACCACTCGCTGCGTGTCAAGTCCATCGAGGGGCTCTACCTCGCCGGCCAGATCAACGGCACCAGCGGCTATGAGGAGGCGGCTTGCCAGGGATTGGTCGCCGGCATCAACGCCGCACTGTGGTTGAAAGGAAGTCAACCCTTCACCCTCGGCCGTGACGAGGGCTACACCGGGATCCTCATCGACGACCTCATCTCCAAGGGAACCAACGAACCCTACCGCATGTTCACCTCGCGCGCTGAGTACCGCCTGCACCTGCGCATTGACAATGCCGACCGACGACTCACCCCCTATGGCCGCAAACTCGGACTCGTGGATGATGCCGCGTGGGCGGAGTTTGAGGAGCGCGAAATATTCCGCATGGCCTTCGGCTCACTGCTGAACGCAACGAAGCCCACCGCGGATGATTTGCGCGCTGCCGGGCTCGGCGATCTGACCTCAATCAACGGCCTCGGTTGGGCGCAGTTGCTCAAGCGGCCGCAGGTCAGCCTGGAGCCGCTGTTGCCGTTCCTCCTGTCCGGGCTGAAAATGCAGCCGGCGTTGCACAAACTCGCCGCTGCCGTTGAAGCGGGCGCGCTCACCTCCGCGCTGCGCAATCAGGTCCGCACGGTTGAAACGGAAATCAAATTCGCCGGCTACCTCGAACAACAGCGCAAGTCAATTGAGAAGATGAAGGCGGCGGAATCGGTGGAGATTCCCACCTGGCTCGACTACGGGATCATCAGCGGCCTCTCGCGCGAGATGAAGGAGAAACTCGAGCGCGTGCGGCCTGCCACCATCGGCCAGGCAGGGCGCATCCCCGGCGTCACGCCGGCCGCGGTCTCGTTGATTCATGTTTCCATCAGGATTCAAGCGGCAAAGCGCGCCAGTTGAATCACGCAAGGCGTGAATCGCGGCGGCGTATTAACAATCCATTTAAAGAATATTCATACTGCACGCAGCTTCAGCACATATAAATGAAAATTCAAATTCCATTCGCTTGTACTTAACACCATGTTTATAATGCACCCCTTTAATACATCTAAAGCGCAAAATCCCAGGTTCCCCATTCATGCAAAAAATAAAAAATACAAGGCTCACCTGCCTCATGCCGATTGGCACGGTGGTCTTGCTGTTGGCGGTTTTTTGCTGGGGACTATCCTATAAAACTTCCCTTTATCAAAATCGTCGTACAAATCTACAGTCACGCGCCATCCTCCCCGCCAACATTCTCTCCGAGGCGGAAAGAAAAGCCGAGCCAAGCCGGCGGGTCACAACTTCCGGTGTAAAGCTGGTTGTCCAGGTTGTGCTTTACTGGATTCCCGCCAAGGGCCTCACAAACTTTGATGCGCGCGGTGAAAGTCAGCCGGCGCGCTCGAAGCCAAGATTAATTGCCGAGTTGCCCCCGCTCGCCTATTTATTTATCCGCCCGCCCCCGCGAACCGCCTGGTTCGTTCTCCAAGCATCAACTGTCGCGCTTGATTCGCATTTTTCACCTCGGGATTGTTTGATGCCGCTGTAGCGTCTGTGGTTCCTCACGCACGCACTCAACATCGGGCGCTTGAATCAACGAAATCAACAAACAAAGATCACAAAACAGAAATGGAGAAACAGATGAAACGTCTGTCAGTTGCCGTACATTTGCTGGTAACGTGCCTTGTCTTCTCGGGGCTTTTGCAGTTGGGAGCCCAGAGCGGAAAAACCTTTCGTGGCAAAGTTGCTGACGCCAGCGGCGCGCTGATCCCCGGCGCGACGGTCACCATCACGGACTTGGCCACCAACAAGAGCATTCACACGGTCTCAGGCAAGGATGGGCAATTTGAATTGTCCAATGTGCCGGCCGATGCGGTGCTGGTGGTGATTGAGAAAAGCGGCTTTGCCTCGTTCACCAAGCGCTATCCGGAGGGCGGTGCGGGCACCATCACCATCAACGCCTCGCTGAATGTTGCCTCGCTCAGTGCGACGGTTGTGGTGAGCGGCACGGTTGACCCCGAGGCCAAGCCTGTGCCCACGCGTGAAGACGTGATGCTGACGCCTGAAACGCTCCGCGTGCTGGACCGGCAGGAGATTGAAATGGGTGGGCCCATGGCCGGCGGCGCGCAGATGGTGCAGAATACCCCCGGCGCAAACGTCGTCGGCTACGGCCAGACGGGCGCGACAAAATACACCATTATCTTGAACGGCATTCAGCAGGGTTGGGCCGGTGAAAACCAGGGCTTCACGGAGCCGGGCTCGCTCGGCATCACATTCGATGGCATCCCGGTTGCCGATGCGGCCACCGGCCTGTGGCAATCGGCGACACTGCCGCAGGATTTGCTGATCCAGGACGTTGCCGTCACCTACGGCCCCGGACAGCCAGCCGGACGCTGGTACAACGACGCCGGCGGCAGCATTGAGTTCACCCCGGTCCAGCCAACGCTCGAGCATCACCTCGCCGTGCAAGTCGCCGAGGGCCCCTACGGACAGCAGAACTTTGACTTCGTCGGCAACACCGGCAACTTCAAGGGTTGGAAGACGGTGCTGGGCGGCGGCCTGGGACGCGGTGATGATTTCCGCGTGGGCCCGGATGGTTTTGCAAACCCGGCCAAGGATGGCTCGGTCTTCGGCAAGACGCTGCGGAGCTTTTCCGCCGGCAGTATCGCTCTGGGCGTTTATTATGCCAAGGCGGGCGGCTACCGCGCGCAAATCATCCCCACCTCCGACCAGGGCCTGGTTGTCCCCACAGGCGTTGGCGTCAACACCATGAACTACAGCCAGCCTACCAGCGGTTTCTTGAGCTCACTGCCCTTCAATGCATACAACAAGTACGACACCAACGAGATGTTCCTCTCCTACCTGCGCGAGAATTTGAACCTCTCAAGCAAAATGACGGTGATGAACACCACCTGGTACAACCACATCCGCCGCCTGCACCGCCGCGGCACGGACGCATTGAACGCCAACGACCAGGTGGACGAGTACAACAACCCCCACAGCGACATGCTCGGCGACCAGGCGGACATGACTGTCCAACTGCCAATGAACAAAATCGACTTGGGCGGCTTCATCCTGCACGAGGCGTACAACACACGCAACCTCTTCTATAACCCGGCGGAAGGCGGCAACGGCCCGAAAGAGATTGTCAACAGCGGCGCCAAGTTCCGCGACGGCTACTTCCAGCATGACAATGTGGCCTTCTATGCGCAGGACGATT
>JAJXXN010000140.1 GCA_021781075.1 Acidobacteriota bacterium
TAATTGCCCTGTTGTACGCGATATTTGCCACGGAACCGGAGCGCGGCGCCTGTGACCACATCCGCGCCACGGCAGACCGAAGCACGGTGCGCGGGCTGTTTCGCAACCCGGCATTCCTCACTGCCACATTCGGCCTCGCCGCGCTTACTTTTGCCATGGGCGGCATTTCAGCCTGGGTCCCCACCTTTCTTAACCGCATCACAGGCCTCGAACTGGGCCGGGCGAACCTGTTGATTGGCGCAATCACCGTCGTTGACGGCATTGCCGGCACCCTCACCGGAGGATGGATTGCGCAGCGCTGGCTCGGGACAAACCATCGCGCGCTCTATCTGCTTTCCTGTTGGAGCGTACTACTTACACTGCCCTTCGGGGTGCTCGCCTTCTTTGGCCCGCATCAACTCACCGTGCCAGCGCTCTTCATCGCCGAGTTCTGTCTTTTTCTTAACACCGGCCCGTTGAATGCCGCTGTGGTCAATTCAGTCGCAGCGCCGGTGCGCGCCACGGCAATATCGATCAACTTGTTCGTCATCCACTGCTTCGGCGACACCTTCTCGCCACAGATCATCGGCATCATCAGCGACAAGACAAAAAACCTGGGCACCGCATTGGGTTTCACCCTTGTTGCATTGGTTGCATCCGCATTCATCCTCTTGCTGGGGTCGCGTTTCGCGCCACCTCTCGATGAGACGGCGGGGGCGGCGGGAACCTGATCTCACTTCACTGGTCGCGCCTCCTGCTCGCGGGAGTTCATGAAGCTGCGCGGGCGGCCCTGTGGCAGCAGGTTCGGGTCACGCACCGCCGTACGGTCGCTTGAGCCTTCAAATCCACGCGCAAGCCGGGGGTTGGGCCTGAACTTTTCCGGCCCGCCGTAAAATTGCCGCGCCTGGTTGATGATCATCCCGGCGCGTCCATGCATGGGACGCACAATGCCGCGCACGTGAACGTCTTCATCGCGATACCGGAACAGCTCGCCTACATCGGCGCGGTCTTCCTTGTAGCTGACAAAGGTGAAATAGCATTTTGCATCTGGCGTGTCCGCGGAGCAAATGTCCAGGTAGCGCGTCCCATCCGGCAGTTCAATCACATCATAAATATGCGCGGAGACACACACGTCTTTATTGGGCATTTTGGCTGCCTGCTCCGGTGTGACGCAGGGCTTTTTTTTGTCCTTCGCGTTTGCCGGCGCGGTGGAAAAAAGTGCCAGCAGGATGAGTGCCGCAACGTGGTCCCGGCAGAATTGAATCCCATGCTTCACCGAAACAGGGTAGCGCGCAAAATCGAAAATGGAAATGGAATTCCGCGCCTTGGATAAGTTACAGAAGGACTATAGTAGACCCATGAGTGACGCGCATCCATTTACCCATACCGCGCCCGAAGCAGCCGGAGTGCTCGAGGAGATCAAGCGCCTGGAGCCCATCTTTCATTCCACGCGCTTTGGCACAACAAGGGAAGAGTTTGCCGCGCGCATGGCGCCGGAGTTCTGGGAGGTGGGCGCGAGCGGGCGCCGTTACAGCCGCGATTTCATCCTGGCCAATGCCGAAGCGATTGCCTCAGCCAATGGGCAGCAGGCGGGCTGGACGGCGAGTGGACACGCCCTGCGCGAGCTCGGCCCTGAAACCTACCTGTACACCTACACGCTCGATCAAGCAGGGCGCCTCAGCCGGAGAGCCACAATCTGGCGGCGCGTTGAAGACCAGTGGCGGATTCTCTACCATCAGGGTACGCTGGCCACGGGCTTGGAGGATGACACAACGCCGGCCTGAAAGCTATTTGCCGTAATGGCTGGCCACGTACTCGTCCAGGATGGTTTTGAACTCGTTGACGATATTGTCGCCCCGCAGCGTGGTGACAAGTTTGCCATCCACATAAACCGGGGCCTTGGGCTCTTCAAAGGTTCCGGGCAGGCTGATGCCCAAATTGGCGTGCTTCGATTCGCCGGGTCCGTTCACCACGCAACCCATGACCGCCAGCTTCAACTCTTCCACTCCAGGGTACTTCTTGCGCCACTCGGGCATGGAGGTGCGCAGGTAGTTGGAGATTTGCTCGGCCAGCTCCTGGAAGTAGGTGCTGGTGGTGCGTCCGCAACCCGGACAGCTTGTTACCTGTGGCATGAAGCTGCGGATGGATAGGGACTGAAGAATCTGTTGTGCCGCCTGCACTTCTTCTGTCCGGTCGCCGCCGGGTTTCGGCGTGAGGCTGACGCGGATGGTGTCGCCGATGCCGGCCAGCAGCAGAGGGGACAATCCCGCGGTTGAGGCAATGAGTCCCTTGGCTCCCATTCCCGCCTCGGTCAGCCCGAGATGGAGCGGGTAATCGCATCGCGCCGCAAGGCTGGTGTACACATCAATGAGATCACGCACGCCCGACACCTTGGCCGAGAGGATGATTTGGTCATGGCGTAGCCCGTATTTCTCCGCTGCTTTGGCCGAATCGAGCGCGCTGGCCACCATGGCTTCAAGCATGACCTCGCGCGTGGGCAAGGGGTTGGCGCTCTTGGAGTTTTCATCCATCATGCGGGTGAGCAGCGCCTGGTCCAGGGAGCCCCAGTTGACGCCAATGCGGACAGGCTTTTGGTTTTCAACCGCGCACTCGACCATGGTGCGGAAGTTGTCATCATCCTTGCGGCCAATGGACACGTTGCCGGGGTTGATCCGGTACTTGGCCAAAGCGCGTGCGGTGGCGGGGAATTTTTTCAGCAGAATATGGCCGTTGTAATGGAAATCGCCGACGATGGGCACGCGCAGGCCGCGCTTGTCCAAGCCCTCGACAATTGCCGGCACAGCCGCGGCGGCCTCTTCCGTGTTCACTGTGACGCGGACAATTTCCGAGCCCGCCATGGCGAGGGCGGTGACCTGCTCAATGGTGGCGGCGGCATCGGCCGTGTCGGTGTTGGTCATCGACTGCACAACAACCGGGACTTCCCAGCCGACGCGGACATTGCCTATCTGCACGGTGGGTGTTTTTCTACGCTGTATCTCGGGCATTGGAACCTCTGGGGTGTTTGCTCTTCCAGTTTACAACCGGAAGGAAAGGGGATGGAATACAAGCCACGGCGGCAAAATATCTTGCCGGTTGAAAAGTGGTTCTTGCTACAATCCACCTAAGCCGAGCCATTACTGTGCTTTTTCCAAAACAAACGGAGAATTGAACTGTTGAAGCAAAGGTTGACGAGAGTGCGCGCGGGCAATTTGAAAGTCGCCTTGATTGGCTGTGCGCTGTCGCTCTCCGCACCGCTTGCATCACTTTGCGCGCAGCCTGCCGGCGTGTCCACGCTGCGGCAGGTGCTTGCCGACCGGCCGGCGATGCGAAGCTACATTGACAATCAGGGCCACAAGAGGCAGGTAACCGAGCAGGATGAGATTTTTTTGGCCGCCGCGGAGTTGTTGTCCAATGATGGCGGCGCCGGGCAGGTGGACTGGAGCAACTCGCCGCCCGATAAGCAATGCGAAACCGCGGATCATGAGATTGCATCCGGCGGGCGCAGGGCGACAATCCGCATTGGGCTGGTTGAAAAATGCAACCCGCGTGAAGGCCAGCCGCTTGGTTTTGAAGTCCTTTGGCAGGAGCTTTTCTATGAACTCTTCAATATTCAAAATGACCCGGGGTTTATCGTCCTCGTAAAGGAAGCATCAATTGGCAAATATTCAGAATGTGAGTTCACCGTGGCCAGCACCAGGCTGGAATATTATGCCGAGCAAAAATTATCAGATTTTTACAAGCAGGTTTTTTCCTCGTGGGCTTCGGCGCATGGCTTTGAAACCAATGAGAAAGACTGGGTGACGAGCATCAAGCCAACCTACGAGGAATGGATTGCCCAGTACAAGGACCCGAACAGTTACCCATGGGATTATTGGGGCAAGTATTTCAACCAGACCATCGTCCCCTATCTGGACCGCGCGGGTATCCCTACCCCCATGCGAAGCTGCAGGGAACTGCAAATGGCCATGACGGTTCAACAGGTTCCTGAAGCGGCGGTGCATGCCGCAACCGAGGCAAACGACCGCGGCGTTGAATATTGGAACATGAGGGATTACAACCATGCATTTTCAGAGTTCCAAAGGGCCTGCGAGGGAGGAAATCTTGCCGGCTGCTATGGGCTGGGTGTTTTGTACGCCTACGGCGATGGCGTGGCGCAAAATTATCCAAAGGCCATCCAACTGTACCAGCAATCGTGCTCAGGCGGTGAAATGCAGGGCTGCGATTTTTTGGGCGACTTGTATAAGAATGGCTTTGGCGTCAGAAAAGATATGATGCAGGCAATTGACTTGTATGACAAGGCCTGTAAAGGCGGATTGAACCAGGGATGCCAGGATCGCGATGCGCTCTTGAAGGTCGTGAACCACTGAGTCCTGAAGGCCGCGTGCTCAACAAGGGTCCAGCAAGCCTCCGGGAGTTCATGCCCACCATGCCGCAACCGGCTTTTCCTTGAGCAGAACACGGGAAAGCATGGCAACGGCTGAACTCAAGCCTTCGCGTGTTGAAGCCAGCGCGTCTTCGTGTTCAATGCTCAAGACGCCATCATAGCCGGCCATGCGCAGGGCGGAGACGATCCCCTTCCATTCAATCTCATCGTGACCCCAGCCAACAGAGCGGAATGTCCATGAGCGGGCATTGATCTCACGGTAGTTTTTTGTGTCAAGCACGCCATTGCGGCTGCAATTGTGCCGGTCCAGCAGGAGGTCCTTGGCGTGAAAATGATGAATCGCGCCGTCCAGCTCGCGAATGGCCGTGGGAATGTCAATGCCTTGCCACCACAAGTGGCTGGGGTCAAGGATGATGCCGATGGAATCCCCGGTGAGAGTGCGCAGGCGCAAAAGTGTCCCTGGGTTATAGACGCAAAATCCGGGGTGGGCTTCGAGGGCAATGCGAACACCCGCCCCCTCGGCCAGCCTTGCAATGGATTGCCAGTAGGGAACCAGGCGTTCGTTCCACTGCCATTCCAGCATGTGGACAAACTCAGGCGGCCACGCCGCCGTGATCCAGTTGGGTGTTTTGTCCTCAACGTTGCCACCCGGGCAGCCGGAAAAAGCAACCACCGTTTGCACCTGCAGCGCTTCTGCTAGTTCGATGGTGCGCCGCAGCAGGCTGTCATCCTGTTGCGCAAGGCCTGCATCCGGGTGCAGGGGATTGCCATGGCACGAAAGGGCGCTGATGCAGATTCCACGGTCAGCCAGCTTTTGCAAATATCCCTGCCGCTTCTCTCGTGATTCAAGCAGGCTCCAATCAATGTGGGCCGACCCGGGCCATCCTCCCGTACCAATTTCCAGCATCTCAATCTGTGGATAGTGCCTGAGCTCATCGAGCAGCTCATCGAATGTCAGATGGTTGTAGATCGGTGTAAACAGGCCCAGCTTCATCTTCTGCTCCTCCAAACGCCGCAGGCGGTTGTCGTGGATGCCCCCATGCTTGCCGGGTCGCATGCGCGCCTCGTCCTGCCCGCTTGCTTCCTGCAGGGTGGGCGCGTGATGTGGATTACTGCAACTGAAGGGGCGTCAAAGCGATCGTACGGCCGCTGCGCGCGGACTCACGCGCCGCTGTCAAAATCTGCATCACAATCAGGTTGGTCTTCAGCGAAGAGAGCCCGTCCTCCGCGTTGAGTTCGCCATGCAGCACCGCCGCAAGGTAATCCAGTGAATCGAGCTGGTTGGCAACCAGCCTTGGGGCCTCATGCTCCTCTTCAACCATTTGCCCCTTGTAGCGCGTGCGCACGCGATCCGAGGCCTCGGTTATCAGGTATCCGTTTGTGCCGTATACCTCCATGTCTTTGCGTGCAAAACTCCACGTCCATGAAGGTTGCAAAACCGCCTGTGCGGTCTTGTAGCGCACAATGATGGTGGCATCGTCGTCCACAGCAGGATAGGTTTCAGGCTTGTCAGTCATGGCAACTGCGGTGACGCTCACCGGCGTTTCTCCATGCATGATCATGGTCATCAAGTCAGCGCCATAGCAGCCGAAGTCGAATAGCGCCCCCGCGCCCGCTTCTGTCGGGTTGGTCAGCCAGCTGAAAAATGTCCTGCTCACGCCGATTTCTTTCGGCCCTTCATGGCCATCATGCACAACGACGCGTCGAATGGTGCCCAGTGACCCATCGCCGGCCTCGCGCAAGGCTTCGGCATTGCTGGCATACCAGGTGGTCTCGTAATTCACCAAAACCAGCGTATGGGTGGCGCGGGATACGCGCTCAATTGCCAGGGCGTCCTCCATCGTGGTCGACAGCGGCTTTTCCACCATCACGGCGGGGACGTGCGCCTGGGCGGCAATCTCAATGGCCTTGCGATGGCCATGAATCGATGTGTAGACCAGCACGGCATCCGGATGCGTGGCCTCAATCATTTTCTGCTCGTTCGCAAAGAACAGCGTTGAGGCGAGTGAAAAACGCTGCGCATAGAGAGCCACCAGGTTTTTGTCTGGCTCGGCGATTCCCACCAGCGTGACCTGGTGGTTGCGCGCCAGCGCATCCATCAGTCCCAGCGCATGGTCATGGACAAGCCCGACGATCGCGACCCGCACGCTCTGTCCGGCCGGGACTGCGGCCGCTGGGGCCTTGGGCGATGTGTCGCTCGTTTGTGCCGTCATGCCCACTGTGCAAAATAGAACGGCCAGCAGGGAAAGCGCCACCATGCGTTGATTCTTCATCCGTCGTAGTCCTCCTATGAGGTTTGCGGTGTTCAATTGATTGGATGATGCCGCCGATTCAACTTGCCAGGGCGGATTCTTGATGATGCAAACCATTTCCACTGAACAAA
>JAJXXN010000313.1 GCA_021781075.1 Acidobacteriota bacterium
TCGGGCTCGATCACGAGCAATCGCCCGTCTCCATGGCCGGCATCGTCCAGGCCGCAGATCTGCTTGAAGCAGGCACCATCAGCTCCAAGCAGCTCAAGCAGCTCTTCGACATCTGCTTTGAAAAATCCGAGGACTTCCCCGCCGTCTACGAACGCGAAAAACCACAACAGATCAGCGACACCAGTGCGATTGAAGCCATGATCGACGCGGTCATAGCCGCCAACCCCGCACAGGTTGCCCAATACACGGCGGGAAAGACCACTCTGCTCGGCTTCTTTGTCGGCCAGGTGATGAAGGCCAGCAAAGGCCAGGCCAATCCGGCGCTGCTCAACGAGATGATGACCAGAAAACTGGCTGGGTCATGAATCCCCCGCAAATCAAAAAGGCCGGAGCGCAGCGCGTTCCGGCCTTCCTTTTTGCTTTGAAACGTCGCTACTTCAACTTCAACTCAACCTCGAAAAGCACCCGCGTATCCCAGGAGCTGACCGTCTTCACCGGGCTTTTCTTGCCGTTGTACTCCGCCCACACCTCGTGGTCCTCACTCATGCTCACCTGCGCAAAGCGGAACTTGCCATCCTCTGTCGTCGTGTAACTGCGGATGGCCTTGGTCTTCAGGTTTTTCAAAAAAACCGTCGCGCCATGTTGCACACCCCCGGCATCATTCACCACCGCGCCCGCAACGGTGCGCTGCCCATAACTCTGCCCCGTTGCCTGGCGGGCCGCAAGCATGACAAAAAACATTAGGCATGCAACAACAAGCAAGGTCGGCACAAAAACGCGCCTGATGGGTACATTCTTCGGGGAGCTGTTGCTGGATTGCCTGGCCTCGTTGCTCATTCTTCCTCTTCCTCTTCCTCTAACAGTTCATCATCCTCTTCGTCGTACTCATCATCCACGCGTGAAAGCTCCAATGGCTCCACGCCCACAACCTCATACTCCGTTCCACACTCGTCGCAGACGACAACGTCGCCTTCATCAACTTCGTCCAGCTCAAAATCCAGTTCGTTTTCGCATTCCGGACAGTTGGGCATCTTCAAACTCCTCATTCACCGTTTTCCTTTGCCGCTTCCTTGGGCAGCTTACAAACGTAGTTTTAGCGAGCAGGGCGCAATTGGTCAAGTCCATGCCCCGGCAGGCCGGCTCCAGCCGTCCCGCCCAACCGCTTCCAATTCAGGAAGACGCAGCCGTTTCCCTGTCCGCGCGCCTGTTCCATTGCCGCCTCATCGTTTTAATCTATAACCTGATGCCAAGCTACGCCGCCCAACTCGCTTTTCCGCCTTTCCGCGGCATGACACGAAAACTCATCCTGGCCAATTTGATTGTCTTTTTCCTGGTTCTGGCTGCGACGGCTTTTCACATTGAAAAGGGGCAGTGGTTTTTCTCCTTCTGGCCTCTCGACCCGCAGGCCACGCTCCACGGCGCCTGGTGGCAGCCCATCACCTACAGTTTCATCCATCCCTCCTTTTCGGGCACTTTTTTTGAATTGCTCTCCCTCTGGTTCCTCGCAGGATTCCTTGAATCAGAGCGCGGCGGCGAGTGGGTTGCCACCCTCTATGCGGCATCCGTCCTCGGCTCAGCCGCAACCGCCCTCCTGCTTTATGCCTCTGGGCTCCATATCTACACTCTCCTCACGGGCTGCTTTGGCGGAATCTTCGGCCTGCTCGTCGCCATCGGCCTACTTTATGGGGATACACAATTCAGCCTTCTGCTCTTGGTCAACATTCGCGCGCGCACTCTGGCCATCCTTTACGGCCTGCTCGCGCTCGCCACACTCTTCACCGGGCAACGCGCCTACGCTTTCGCCCAAATCGGTGGCGCGCTGGCCGGTTACCTCTTCATTCATTTCGGCCCACGCCGCGGTTTTCTTTTTGCCCTCAGTGAGATCTGGTACGGCATGCGCAATGCCTGGTATCGCCGCAAACGCCGCCAGGCGGCAAAAAAGTTTGAGGTCTATATGAAGAAGCAAGGGCGCACCGTCCACCTCACCGGCGCTGGTGAGCCAATTGACGAGAATGACAAGCACCGCTGGAATTGAACGCGCCAACTCCGCGCCCCATCCATTAAAATCCAACTTGATATGACTCAGAAAATGGCATTTCTCTTCCCCGGCCAGGGCTCGCAAGTTGTCGGCATGGGCAGCGCTTTGGCAGCCCAATTTCCCACCGCCGCGCAAACCATTGCAGAAGCGGATGAGGCGCTCGGCTTTCACCTCTCAAAAATCATTTACGAGGGGCCTGAGGATGAGCTCAAGCTCACCGAGAACACCCAGCCCGCGATTCTCACCGTCAGCATCGCTGTGTGGCGCGTGCTGGCCGAGCAGGGCATCACGCCCGCACTCGCCGCAGGCCACTCGCTCGGCGAGTGGTCGGCCCACGTTGCCGCCGGCACACTCACCTTTGCGGATGCTGTCCGGGCCGTCAAAGCCCGCGGCAAGGCCATGCAGCAGGCTGTCCCGCCGGGCCACGGTGCAATGGCTGCGGTGCTCGCCCTTCCCGCGGATAAAATAGCCAGGGCCTGTGCCGCCGCTTCAGCTGAAACCGGCCTCGTTGTCGCCGCCGCAAATCTCAACTCGCCCGATCAAACCGTCATCTCCGGGGCAACCGCCGCCGTTGAAATGGCGGCGGAGTTGTGCAAAGCCGCCGGGGCGCGGCGCGCCGTCATGCTCCAGGTCAGCGCGCCCTTCCATTGTTCCCTCATGGCACCCGCCCAAATAGCGGTCGCTGATTTTCTGGCGGGCATCCCTGTCACCAACCCCAATATTCCTGTCGCCGCCAATGTAACCGGCAATCTGGTCACAACCGCCACTGAAGCGCGCCAGGCCCTCATACAGCAAGTCACCGGCACCGTGCGCTGGGTACAGTGCATGCAGGCCCTCTCTGCGGCTGGCGCCACCATTTTCATCGAGGCCGGTCCTGGAAAAGTGCTCACTGGATTAATGCGTCAAATCGACAAGGCTTTGAAGTGCCTCAACGTCGAAGACCCGGCCAGCCTCGAAAGCACAAAAGCTGCGCTCTAATAGCAAACGGCACGGTGGAGTGCTCCACTGTGCCGTCTTGCTTTCACTAAGCGCGACTCGTTTAGGGTCCCAGGTACAGTTCTACTGACGAAAAGCCCAGTTGCCCGGTCCCCGGGTCGTAAGCCAGAAAAACCGCGCCGCTTTTGCGGTCATTGATCAGCAGGCCCAACACCAGCACATTGCCATACACACGCTGGCCGGTAATCTCATGGCTGTGAATCACGCCGAAATCATTTTGCTCCCCGTTCGGTCCCCAGTCCTTTAAAAACTTTTTGTACTCATAGTTCAACGGCTCGTTCCCATCCGTCTTCCATTTAGGATCGTTCAGCCAGATTCCGTATGCATCTTCCATCTGGTTGTTTTCCACTGCATGCATAAACCTGCTCACCGCAATTGTGCCTTTGCGGTGCGTATACCATGTGTTTGGCCAGTCCTTGGGCGTGCCGCAATAAAACCACCAGCCAAGAATCGAAAATCCTATCCCAAAAACCAAACCGAAGACGATCCGTCGTCTTAAAACCGCGCCGGCTACGTCGTAATTCGGTGCATCCATCAAAGTCATTGCGTCGATCCTCTTCTCTCGTTCTAATCCAGAATACGATAGTCATTCGACCCAATACGAATCAACTTACCAACGTACTCGGTTCGGCAACAGGGATTGACAGGTGCATGCGTCCTCACTTGCATCTATCTCATTCAATTGCCCGGATTACCCTTCCCGCGTGTAGCGGGTGCGTTTCTTCTCAGCATGGCGCTCCTGGGCCAGCTCAATCAGCTCACTGATCAGGTTCGTATAGCCCACGCCGCTCGCCCCCCACAATTTGGGATACATGCTGATTTGGGTGAAGCCCGGCATCGTGTTCACCTCGTTGAGAAAAATCCGCCGCTTGCCATCCGGCTCCATCAAAAAGTCCACACGCGCCAGACCCGCGAGGTCGCAGGCCTTGAAGGCGGCAATCGCCGTCTCCTGAATCTGCTTCACCTGCGCCTTGGTCAGCTTTGCCGGAATCACAGGTTTCGAACCCTCGGACAAATACTTGTCCTCGTAGTCGTAGAACTCCTTGCCGGGAATGATCTCGCCAACCACGC
The DNA here is from genome assembly GCA_021781075.1 of Acidobacteriota bacterium. Taxonomy (GTDB): domain Bacteria; phylum Acidobacteriota; class Terriglobia; order Terriglobales; family Acidobacteriaceae; genus CAIMNN01. The sequence continues at coordinate 4,106 of JAJXXN010000313.1, forward strand.
TGGCGCGGGGCGTGTCGTTGCCCAGCACCGCAACCTCCAGCTCGCGCGCCTTGCTTTTCCTGCCGCCAACACCCGCCTCAATCATCAACTTCCGGTCGTACTTCGCCGCTTCATCCAATGCCGGGGCAAGCTCCGCCCGGTCATGCACCTTGCTGATGCCCACCGACGAGCCCAGGTTCGCCGGTTTAACAAAGACCGGATACTTGAGAGCCGCTTCAATTTGCTGGATAACCTTGCGCGGGGCCTTTTCCCATTCACTGCGCAAAATGGTTTTGAATTTCACTATCGGCAGCTTTGCGGCCATAAAGAGCCGCTTCATCGCGTCCTTGTCCATGCCGGCAGCCGAGCCTAGAACGCCCGAGCCGACGTAGGGAATGTCGGCGAGCTCAAAGAGCCCCTGAATCGTGCCATCCTCGCCGAATGTCCCATGCAGCACCGGGAACAGCACATCCAGTGAGTGCGCGCGGATGCTGCTCGCCGCGGTCATCGCGCTCCGCGGCTCGGGCTGTATGGCGGCGCTGATGGGGGTGGCCAGTAACTGCGGCTCGCGCCCCGCAAGGCTCTCTGCCGCCTGCACTGACAATGCGCCGGAGATTGCCTCGCCCGCGCCACGCCCAAGCAGCAGCTCCTCCGCCGCCTCGCCTCCCAGCCAGCGGCCGGCCTTGGTGATGCCAATGGGCACCACGTCAAAGCGGGTGCGGTCGATGGCCTTCAATATCGATGCCGCCGAGAGCAGCGAAACCTCATGCTCGCCGCTGCGGCCGCCAAACAAAATGCCAACCCTGAGTTTCTTAGCCATTGCCATCCATCGTTACACATACATTGGGCGCATCGCCCTCATTTCCGTGCAAATGCAAACTCAGAGAATCTTCTTTCCAAACGCCGAGCAGGCCAGCTCGACGGCCAGGTCTGCTGTCCGGTTGTGCTCGTCAATCACCGGGTTCACCTCGACAATCTCCATGCTCACCATGCGCCCGTGGTCGGCGATGATTTCCATGGCCAGGTGCGCCTCGCGATACGTTGCCCCGCCGCGTACCGGCGTCCCCACTCCCGGCGCATCTTCGGGGTCAATCCAGTCCATGTCCAGCGACACATGGTAGCCGGCGGTCCCACGGCCGGCTGTGCGCAATGCCTCTTCCATCACCGTGCGCATCCCGCGCTCGTCAATGTCACGCATCGTGTAGACTTCGGTGACCCCGGCGCGGCGGATGTTCTCACGCTCGGCGGCATCAATGTCCCGCACGCCGATGATCACCGTGTTCTCCGGCGCAACCTTCGGGGAGTGTTCGTAGATGGCCCCGAGCGGCCCGGTCCACAGCCCGAGCAGCGCCGCAAGCGGCATTCCGTGCACATTGCCCGAGGGTGAAGTTTCCGGCGTGTTGATGTCCGAGTGCGCGTCAATCCATATCAGGCCAAGCTTCTGCTTCTGATGGTGATAGTACTCGGAGACGCCGCTGACCGTTCCGGCAGCGATGGAATGGTCGCCACCGAGAACCAGCGGCGTTTCGCCCGCTTCCAGCGTCTTCAGCACTGCATCGGCCGTGCGTGTGCAGGTCTCGGTGATCTGCTTGAGGTAATGGGCATTCGCCTCGCCCGGCTTTTGCGTCTCGGCTATCTCCACCTTGATGTTGCCGCCATCCACAACATGGTGGCCCAGCGCTTCAAGACGCGCCTCGAGCCCGGCCACGCGGACCGCCGACGGCCCCATGTCCACTCCGCGACGACTCGCGCCAAGATCAAGCGGCACACCAATCACGCGAATCTTGCGCGTCGGCAGGGACTGCGTCCCGCGTATTGACTGTGGTGTGGTTTGCGCCTGTGCCGCCGCGCTCATCTCAACTACCTTTGACATACTGCCTCCATTGCCGGACCCTGCACCCTGTTTCTCATGCATTCCGTTCGCCCAATCATTAAATCAAAATTCAATCAACGCTGGATAGACGCACTGCAAAATTACCTTGAATTCTGTTCGCAAAATGCAACAAGCCCGGCAATTCCGCCGAGCCTGTTGGTTGGTTGAGCCATGCATCTCTTTGTACCTTCACTCCGGATTGACGCCTGGACGGGTGCCCCCTACTCGGCTGCCATCTCCTCGGCTTCGCCCTCCTGGCGCATCATCTCGAGTTCGCGCTCTTGCGCTTCAAACTCGGATTGCACCTCCTGCTGCACGCGGGCCGCCGCTTCCTCTAGCTCAGGGCTGAGTTGGACGTTGCGGTAGTACTCGAGGCCCGTGCCGGCGGGAATCAGGCGGCCGACAATCACGTTCTCCTTCAACCCGCGCAGGCTGTCCACAGAGCCATTGATCGCCGCCTCGGTGAGCACGCGCGTAGTCTCCTGGAAGCTCGCCGCGGAGATGAAGCTGTCGGTTGAGAGCGATGCCTTGGTGATGCCGAGCAACAGCGGACGGCCGATTGCCGGGCGGCCACCGTTGGCCAATACGCGCTCGTTCTCCTCGCGGTAGCGGAAGCGGTCCACCTGCTGCTCGAGCAGGAAGTTGGTGTCGCCGATCTCCTCGATTCGCACCCAGCGCAGCATCTGGCGGACAATCACTTCAATGTGCTTGTCGCTGATGGCCACGCCCTGCAGACGGTAGACCTCCTGGATTTCATTCACCAGGTAAGCCTGCAGCTCTTTTTC
>JAJXXN010000310.1 GCA_021781075.1 Acidobacteriota bacterium
GGGAAGACAACCTTATTCTCACCGAGGTCGCAACCTTCCGCTCCGATGGCCTCTACTCCGATGGCCGGCACCCGGATCAAGTTTGCTATACCACCAGCGCCGCGGAGGACGTTCAACGCCGCGACTTCACCATCAACGGCCTGCTCCTCGACCCCGAACAACTTCCCGCCGATTTCAATCCAACCGCACTTCGCGCCGCTGTTATCGATCACGTCGGCGGCATCAGGGACCTCGATCAAAAAAAACTGTCCGCCATCGGCGACCCCGCCCGCCGCTTTGAGGAGGACCGCCTCCGTATGCTGCGCGCCATTCGCTTTGCCGCGCGCTTTGGCTTTGAAATCGCCCCGCCCACCTTCGCTGCCATCCGCGCCCAAGCCGGAAAAATTCCCAGCGTCAGCCGTGAGCGCATTCGTGACGAACTCACCCGCATCCTCACGGAGGGCCGTGCCCGCGCGGCCTTTGAACTGCTCGATTCTTCCGGCTTGCTCGACGTGCTTCTTCCCGAGGTCGCGCGCATGAAGGGCGTCGAGCAGCCCCCGCAATTTCACCCCGAGGGCGATGTCTGGGCCCACACCCTGCTCGTGCTTGCCCAACTTGAGCCCAACTGTCCAATGGCCCTTGCCTGGGGCGCGCTGCTCCACGATGTGGGCAAGCCGCCCACATTCACGCGCTCCGACCGCATCCGCTTCAACGGCCACGTCGAGGTTGGCGTTGCCATTGGCGCGGAGGTCTGCCGCCGCTTCCGTTTCTCCAACGATGAAACCCGCCAGGTTCTCGCACTGATTCAAAACCACATGCGCTTCGCCGATGCGGCGCGCATGAAGCCCTCAACCCTCAAGCGCTTCTTCCGCCTCGGGCAATTCGAGCAGCATCTTGCCCTGCACCGCATGGACAGCCTCGCTGGAAGCGGCAATCTAGGCCACTACAACTTTGTCCGCGCGCAGCTCGCGGCCACGCCGCCCGAAATCATCCGTCCTAAGCCTTTGCTCACAGGGCGCGAACTCATCACCCTCGGCTATCAGCCTGGCGCGCTATTCAAACAAATCCTTTTCGCCGTTGAAGAGGCCCAACTCGAAGGCGTCATTTCAGGCGAAGCCGAGGCGGTTGAGTTCGTCCGTGCGCGCTTCCCGCTCAACTCCGCCCGGGAAGCAGGCGCATGAACCTGCCGCGTTCCTATGATGCGATCGTCCTCGGCGCAGGCGCGGCAGGCCTCCTGTTCGCCGCAACCGCGCGCGGCAAACGTGTGCTTGTTTTGGAGCACAACAATGCGCCCGGCAAAAAAATACTCATTTCCGGCGGGGGCCGCGCCAACTTTACTAACATTCATGCCAAAGCGGACAATTACATCTCGCAAAATCCTCACTTTGCCAAATCTGCACTTGCACAATTCACGGCGCGCGATTTTGTTGAATTCATCGAGCGCGGCCAGATTCCCTGGCATGAGAAAAAACTCGGGCAGCTCTTTTGCGACAATTCCGCGCGCGACCTCTTGAATCTTCTGCTGCGTGAAGCGGAGGGAGCAGGCGCGGAACTCATCCTCAACGCCCGCGAAATCAGGGTCCGGCATTCCAAGGGCCATTTCCTCGTCGATTCTTCCGCCGGGCAATTTCAATCCGCCGCGCTTGTCGTCGCCACCGGCGGGCTCTCCATTTCCAAACTTGGCGCCACTGGCTTCGGCTACCAACTCGCCCGTCAATTCGGCTTGCGCATCGTCGAACCGCGCCCCGCGCTCGTCCCCCTGCTTCTTGGCGGCGATGAATCTTATTGGACAAAATTGGCCGGTCTCTCCGCCGAGGTCATTGCGCGGGCGGGCAAAAAACAGTTTGCTGAAAAAATGCTCTTTACGCATCGCGGCCTTAGCGGCCCCGCAATCCTGCAGGCATCCTCCTATCTCAACCCCGGCGACCGCCTCGAAATCAACCTTCTTGCCGCGCACAAAGCACCGCTCTTTGAACCGCTCATTCGCAGTGGAATGCCGCGGGATGAGCGCGCACTGCGCGCCATCCTCTACGCGGTACTACCTCAGCGCCTCGCCGACGCGCTCCTCGCACGCCATCAGGGATATTCCAACGCGGCACTGGGCGCCTTCGAAAATGACCTTCGCCGCTGGACATTGCATCCCACCGGCGACGAGGGGTTTGAAAAGGCTGAAGTCACCGCCGGCGGCGTGGATACTCGCGACCTCGACTCCCGTACCCTGATGGCGGGCTCGGTGCCAGGGCTCTTTTTCATCGGCGAGGTGGTCGATGTCACCGGCCAGCTTGGCGGTTTTAATTTCCAGTGGGCCTGGTCCTCGGCTGTCGCCGCGGCGCGCTCTCTTTGAATGCCGCATTGCACCATAAGCAATTGATGTAGGCTATCTTGGGATGAAGCTTTTGCGCCAATCCATCTTCTACCTGTTGCTCGCCCTGGCTGCCACGTATGTGTTGGACACGGCAACGTATTATCTGCGCGGAAAACCAGGTTCAACCGTCCAGGTTTCGCGTCTTCTCGCCATCCCACTCAAAGGCGGCAAGACCGAGTACGACCCGGCAGGCAGCTCCGCCGTGGCCTGTACCAGCTCGCTTTTTCCGCAAAGCAGCGCCACGCCCTGCTGGTACCTGCGGCGCAATGCGCAGGAGATCATCAAATATTAATGCGGCAGCAACCCGGCGTATGCTTGTTCAGTCAAATTGATCATCCGCACGTCGCGTGGTGATGATTGTCACGGGCATCCATCGTAATCCGGGCTACTCTGTACACATCATGTTCCACCGTACACAAAACGAGAATGGAACCTTCAACACGCGCTGTCTGGATTGCCTCATGACCGTCGCCACCGCGGTTGAATCCCCTGAGGAGTGCCAGCGCATTGAGGACCACCATCTCTGCGCTGAGAAAGTCCTCCACCTTGCCGCGCTGAAGGCCGCAACCCCGCACACCGGGCGCCACGCCGCCTGATCACCCTTTATAACGGGCCGATTCGCGCAGTTGGTGGGCAACCGACTCCAAAAAGTTTTCTGTGCTTGCGCCCTCGGGAATTGCAAACTCTGCCTTCGCAGAAATCGCTTTCGCTATCCGCCCGGCCAATGAGGCGCGCGTCTCCAGGCTCATATCCAGCCGCCGGGCAAAAAATCCCTCCAGGACTTCCAGCTCCGCGCCGCCCAGTTTGGCCACGTGGTTTGCCGGCACGGGCACAAAATTGGCCGGCGGTGGCGCCGTGGCCGGTGACAGCCGCCGCGCACTTTCCAGAAAACTTGGCGCGGTAAATGTCCGCGCCGGAGCATTTCCCCATGCTGGTGCCTCGCTCTCCTGCTCACGCACCACGAGCGTCCCCGCGGCCAAGTCGCCCAGCCTCTGATGCTGCTTGGTGACAAATATAAACAGCACACCCACCCCATAAATAATCGGAATCTGGTCGATCACGCGGATGAAGTTCCGCACCATCGACTCAAAAATTCCAATCGGGCGTCCCGACTTCTGGATCACGCGGATCCGCGCCACACGCTTGCCCGGTGTCTGCCCGCTCCACAGCGCCTCGAACAGTGTGAAATATCCCCAGAATAAAAGAAAAAACAGCAGCGTAAACAGCGCCGCAGCCCAATTCTCAGTCAGGCGGGAGTAAACGGAGAGGGAAGGCAGCACCAGCATTGCCAAAATGAACAACACCACAAACCCCGCGCCCCAGATCAGGTAATCAATCAGGATGGCGATAAACCGGCTGCCCACGCCCGCCACGGGCAATTCAAGGTCAACCAGCTCGGGGGTTTCAATGTTAAGCTGGTCTGAAAACTGATCCATGAATCATATCCTTTCTAATGCCTGGATTGTAAAACGCCGTCCCTATTGGGAGCGATTGGATGCGCTTATCAAACGCGCCGAGTCAGGTGGCCTCACCAGCCTTGACCGCGACGAACTCCAGCAGACGGCCCTCCTCTACCGCCAGGTCGCCGGCGATCTCTCCGTCCTGCGCCAGGACCGCACCGCACGCGCCTCCACCGTGTACCTCAATCAGATTCTTGTCCGCGCCCACAACATTCTCTACTCCGCGCGCAAGACCAGTTGGCGCGCCCTTTGGCTCTTTTTTCGCGATGATTACCCACGCCACTTCCAAAGCCTCTTCCGCTACGTCCTCATCGCCATTCTCATCTCGCTTGCGGCGGGCATTCTTGGCGCTGTCATCACCCAATCGCACCCGGATTTCATGCGCCGCTTTGTCGGTCCCGGGATGATCGTCACCATGGAGCGGCACGAGATGTGGACAAAGTCCATCATCGGCATCGAGCCCAAGGCTTCAAGCGCCATCATGACCAACAACCTCTCCGTCAGCTTCACCGCCTTCGCGGGCGGCATCTCCTTTGGCCTCATCACCCTCTGGTCCATGTTCTTCAACGGGCTCATGCTTGGTGTCATCGGTATGGCTTGCCATCAATACAACATGAGCCTCCAGCTCTGGAGCTTCGTCGCCGCGCACGGTTCACTCGAACTGCCTTCCATCGTCATAGCCGGCGGCGCGGGGTTTCGCATCGCACACGCCATGCTTTTCCCCGGTGCCTACCGTTGGCGCGATGCGGTTGCCTTCGCCGGGATTGAGGCCACGCAACTCGTCGTCGGCATTATCCCGATGCTCATCATTGCCGGCGCACTCGAAGGTTTCCTCTCGCCCTCGACCGCACCCAACTGGATCAAATACACCACCGGCGCCATGCTCTTCACGCTCCTCAATCTCTGGCTCTGGCGCAAAGTGCCCGATCAAGAAACCCGGATACGCCAACTGCGCCATCCCCGCTAAAATGGAAGCATGAGTCACGAAGGCATTCGCTTTATCAGTCTCGAAGAACAGGCCCGCAACGCCGCCGCTGCCCATTCGCTGCCGCGCGAGGCCGTCACACCGCAAAAAGTCCGCGTCCTTCTCACCGAGGGCAAGGGCCTTGAAATCGACTGGTCCGACGGCCACAAAAGCGCCTGGGGTTTCAAATGGCTCCGTGATGCCTGCCCCTGCGCCACCTGCAACGAGGCGCGTGTTGCCTCAGGCCTCCAACCCGGTGAGTCGCAGCCCAAGGCCGCCCAACTGCTGCCCATGTATACGCCCCCGTCCAAACCGCGCCAGGTCACACCCATCGGGCGCTACGCCATCCAGTTCGATTGGGAGGATGGCCACCTCGCCGGCATCTACTCGTGGGATTACCTGCGTCGGAACTGCCAGTGCCCTGTGTGCAAGCAAAAGTCCTGAGAACGTCCAAATTTTCTTGAATCCGTGACGACAACGGTATAACTTGGGTTTGATGCGGGGAAAAGGACCAGCCATGAACTGCACACTGCGAATCTTCTTTCTCTTTTGCATCGCGCTCCTGCCCTGCCCCGCGGTCCGGGCTGATGTCGCCGCTGTTCATCGCGACAAGCTGCCCCAAACCATCTCAATCCTTGGCGCTTATGACGACCTCTCGCAGATCGAACACTGCGTTGACCGCTACAGCGAAGAGTGGCAATGCAACCTTGACCGCCAAAAGGTCACCGACCGCCTCTTCGAGGACTTTGAAACCCTCGTCGGCGCGCTCCGCGTCAATCCCGACAATCGCGAACTTCGACTGCTCACTCTTCTTGCCGCGCACTACGCCTACAATGTGGACATCGACATGTCCTTCGAGGGCTTTGAAAATGCCTGGCAGCCGCTCTCACAGGTCCATGATGATGACATCCGCCCCCGCTGGTTCTATGCCGATTTCGAGTGCCAGGCAAATGAGATCGAAGAGGGTATGAACGGCTTCCTTGCCATGGAGAACTCCATTCCTCTCAACCAGCTTCCCGCCCGCTTCTGGCACGACTACACCTCCTGTGCCACCATGACCGTCATGCCCGCGCATGCGCTGCGCGCCATCGGATACTGGAGCACTCTGGAGCCCGCACCCAATCCGCAGCGCGAGGCCTACCGCACCATTGCCATCGACCGTTTTGTCCCCTACCTGCCGCAAAGCAAATACGATGTCGGCGAAATCTGGTCCCGTGAAAACCGCACCAACGCCAGCTATATGGAGGCCACTGTCTGTGGCGTCCGGGTCCAGCTCAAGCCCGAGTGGTCGGTCGTCCACACTGCATTTGATTCCGGCGTCTGCTCCCTCACCGTCAACACCGCGCAATCCGCCACCATCATGCTCACTGTCCGGCGGCAACGGACCAACGAAACTCTCGCCGGCTTTGAAAACACCTACTTCGGCAAATCAGCAAACGTGCAAAAACTTGCAGCAGGATTTTGCCCCGTAGCTGCCTGCGATGAGTTCGCGCTGACGGCTGCGGGCGGAAACCGCTCGCACTACCTTTTCTTCTCGCGGCCCCAGCCTGCCTACCCCGGCCTTGCCCTTGAGCTTCCGCGCCAGGCGCAGCAGGCCAATGACCCCAACAACTCCGACGTGACCTTTTTCCATCCACGAGGCACCCTGCGCCGCCAGTACGGCACTCTCGACTACATGATTGTCCTTGACGCCTCACCCTCCGCTCAGGCCGACAGCGAATTTCTCTATTACCTCCAACACCTGGCGGTGGATTGATTCCCGTTCCACTCTCGCACATCATTCCGGATTCCGCGTGCCGCAAGCATTGTTCTAGTACGCACTTGACCATGGCTACTTTGCCGCTATAGGTTCCTGACTCTTCTGTACTCATCCTGCTCCATACAGCCGAAAAAATTGAGAAGCAGGGCGACGATGACTACCTCTACTTCCTCAACAATCTGATT
>JAJXXN010000108.1 GCA_021781075.1 Acidobacteriota bacterium
TTCCGTCTCGACTGCCATGCTGTGGGTGAGTATACGCGACCCGCGCCCGCCCTGTCCGCGTGACTCAACGTGCCGCCTCATACGAGAATGGATGTGTGCCCACCCGCGTCCTCAAAATCGACCGCGAACAACTTCAAACCGTCGCCATGCAGGCGCGCATTGAAGAAGCTGCCGCAATTCTCCGCAGTGGCGGCCTTGTCGCCATGCCCACCGAGACGGTCTATGGCCTTGCCGCCAACGCTTTGGACCCGCGGGCCGTTGAAAAAATCTTCGCCGCCAAGCAGCGCCCCGCATGGGACCCGGTCATTGTGCACATAGCCAATGAGGCCATGCTGGCCGAACTCACATCCTCGCTGCCCGGTGTTGTCCATCCACTCGTCAAAAATTTCTGGCCCGGCCCGCTGACCCTGCTGCTGCCAAAATCCGAGCGCATTCCCGGAATTGTCACCGCCGGCCGCCCGCTCGTCGGCGTCCGCATCCCGGACGACCCCGTCGCGCTCGCACTCATTCAAGCTGCGGCCGTTCCTCTCGCCGCGCCAAGCGCCAACCGCTTCGGCCACACCAGCCCCACGCTAGCCCAGCACGTGCTCGACGACCTCGACGGACGCATCGATTGCATCCTCGACGCCGGACCCTGCCATCACGGCCTCGAATCCACCGTCCTTGATCCCAATCGCAATCCCATGCTGATTTACAGGCCCGGCGCAGTCACGCGCGAGCAAATCCTTGCGGCGGCCGGAAGGGAAGTCGAGCATTACAGCGAGCCGGCGCAACTCACCGCGCAACCGCCCGAAGCGCTTCCATCCCCCGGCGTGGGCCTGCGGCACTATGCTCCAGCGGCACGGCTCATTCTGTTTGAATCTTCACTCGATGAAATGCCGGAAGCCTTCGCAAAGATCATCGAGGTTGAGCGCAACAGACGGCATGGCGCAAAGACAGGCCTTCTGGTTCCGAAGGAGGTATTGCCGCAATTGCCCCGTGCAGGCAACGATTTGACACACCATGAATGGGGCCGCTGGGGCGACGCATCCGAACTCGCCGCCAATCTCTACACCGCGTTGCGCGCGCTCGATGACGCGGGCTGCCAAATCATCATCGCCCCTGTGCCGCCCGCCGTCGGCATTGGCGAGGCACTCCGCGACCGTATGCGCAAAGCCGCCTCCGCCGCGCCCGTCACGCGCTGATTATTGCTGAAAATTTAATTCATGCTCATCGCCGCAGTCATGGCGTCAATTGAAAGCGATCGAAGCAGATTCCTTCGCATTCCCTGTTCCGCCTGTGCCGCGGCGCGCGCCGCGCCCTCAATCCACTCCAGCGTCACACCGTCGGCCAGCTTCGCCAGTTCATTGTTCAAGTCAATATTGCGAATCTGCCCGCCCACCCCGGCCAGGATCAGCAGCAAATCCTCCAGCAGGGAATTCAACGCCCGCAGCAGGTTCACCATCTTCTCCTGTCCCTCGGCCCCGGCCTTGTAGCTCTCCGTGGTCTTGAATAGCGCCGTGTAATCCGGCTCCCTCAGCGCCGACCGTATCAGCACCAGCGCATCCTGCCGGCTGGAGAGATAGGAATCCAAATCAAAATGCAACGCCCGGCCCACCGCGCCGTTGGCCAGCCGCGCCACCAGCGCACGCTCCCGCGCGCCAATCTCCGGCTTGCGCTCGGCAATCAGCCCTTCCAACTCCGCTACCGGCAACGCGCCCAACCGGTAGGTCAACGCCCTGGAGCGGATTGTCGGCAATAACTCCTGCGGGTTCTCGGTGAGCAAAATAATCGTCGCGCGTTCCGGCGGCTCTTCCAGGACCTTCAGCAAACTGTTCGCCGCCTCCTTCATAAAAGCCGAGCTGGTGAAAATTGAAAACGCCCGCTTCGCCTCGATTGGCGGGCGATAATACGCCGCGTGGATCACATGCTTCACCTGCCCGATCTTGATCAGCATCTGCGGCGGGTCCGGGGGAACAATCAATATATCCGGGTGCGTCTGGATCAGGATGCGGGTCTCTTTCTTGTCCGCCTCGCGCAACTCTTCGCGTGCCTCAACCGCGGCCGCGGCCAGTTCGTCCAGCTTCTCCGCCACGCCTATCTGTTCGCAATTCCGGCAGTGGCCGCAATAATCCGGCAGCCCGTCGCTTTCTCTCGGTGTGAGGCAATTCACCGCCCGCGCCAGCATCAGCGCCAGTGTGTACTTGCCCGCGCCCTTCGGCCCGGCCAATATCATCGACTGTGGAACACGCCCATGCGCCACGCTCTCGCGCAGTTGCCGCACCAGCTCCGCATTGCCGTAAAAATCCGAGAAGCTCATCTCGTTCAGTCTACGCGACCTGTGAATTCCACAAACTTGTTGAAAATAGGTTGTCGCTCATGCACTATCTTAAAATCAGAAAAAATGTAAAGAGTACTTGACAATAAAACCAAAATATGTAAACATGACTTATCAACATGTAAAGGAGAGATGACATGCCCAGCACGCAAAACAACCAGGCACTCAAGCGGTACAGCCGCCGAATCGGTATCACGATGGGTTTTTATTGCCTATTCCTTGTTGTAGCTGAAATCTACTTCACGCATACACATTCTTCCAGCGTTTTTGCCTATATGCTTGCACTCTCGCCGGCGCTGCCATGCATTCTGGTTTTTATGACGGCAATCCAGTACCTGTCCGAAGAGAAAGATGGATTCCAAAGCATGCTTTTTAATCACTCCATGCTTTGGGGAAGTGCAGTCACCCTGTCCTTTAGCACGATCTGGGGATTCCTGGACAACTTCTTGTCATTGCCACACTTTCAACTTTACCTGCTTTTCCCAATGTTCTGGGCCACCACCGGCATTGCTGGCGCTGTTCTTCGCCTGAGGTATAGATGAAAAACCGTATTAAAGTCCTTCGCGCTGAACGGGATTGGTCGCAGGCAGACCTTGCGCAACGGCTCGAGGTCTCGCGGCAATCAGTCAATGCCGTTGAGACCGGGAAATACGACCCCAGTTTGCCGCTTGCCTTTCGCATTGCCCGGCTCTTCAACCTGAAGATCGAAGAGATTTTTATTGATGAAGTTATCGCAGGGGAATAATCAATTTTTCAGATGATTGTTTTCAATCCGCACGGCTTCTGTCGTGCGGATTGGTATTTATTGCTTTGCAATGCATTCACTCACCGCCGCCACAATCCGTTGATGCACGTCCTCAATGCCCAGCGCGCCTTCAATCAGCACCACCCGCCCCGGCTCACGCCGCGCTATCTCGTGGTATTTCTCCCACACCCGCCGGTGGAAGGCATCGGCTTCCAGCTCAAATCGGTTTTCATCCGGCCCCGCCGTGTTGTTGGCCTTCTGGTTTCTCCGCCGCGCCCGCTCCAAGCTTGGCTCCAAATCCGGCAAAAGCATCAGCGTCAGGTCCGGGTTCAACCCGCCACAAATCACCCGGTGCAACTCTAACACCACCTCCGAGCCCAATTCCCGGCCGCCGCCCTGGTAAGCCTCGGTTGAATCCGTAAACCGGTCGCAAACCACCACCTTGCCCGCCTCCAGCGACGGCCGTATCACTTCGGTTATTGCCTGCGCGCGGTCGGCAAACATCAGCGCCATCTCCGCCATGGGTGCGATGCCGGCGCTCTTCGAACTCAGGAGTAACTCGCGGATCCGGTCGCCAGTCGCGGTTCCACCGGGTTGTCGCATCAATGTTGTGACGTGGCCGCGCTCCCGTAACCACGCGTCCAAGCGCTTGATCTGTGTGGTTTTGCCCGATCCGTCCAGCCCCTCGAGCGTGATGAATTTCCCTTTCGTCATTTGAACAAAGTGTACCACCAGCAAATTTATGCAGACGAAAGTATGTAAATTGTGTTAAAAATATGGCGCTTTAAAGAACGTTTGCGCACGCTCTGCGCACATGGAGTTTATCGTGAACAAAAAATTCCGCCATTTCATTCTTCTATGCGGCAGCTTGGCTGCCATCGCCTTCATGTCCGGTCCTCTTGACGCGCAGCACCTCACCCTCGAAGGCCAGACCGGCGGCTTCCTCACGCCCACCGCCTACGTCGTCCCGTCTGCCAATAACCACTCGTTCTCCATGCCAGCTGTAGGATTCCACTTCATCGGCGCTTCCTCGGTCATTGGCAATGTGGAAACCATCAGCATCACGGAAGGTTTTGGCAACCGGTTTGAACTCGGCTACACCCGCAGCATCCATCAGGAAGGCAACGATGCAAATTTCAGCCCGCTCTGGAGCAAGCAGGACACGCTAGCCTGGGAGGTTGATGGCAGCTCACCCACCATCAGCGGCATGAATGTTTTCCACGGCAAGGTTGTCGTCGTCAAAGAGAACTCCAAGCACTTCTATACCCCCGGCTTTGCCGTCGGCGGCGTTTACCGCCAGGGTGACCATTTCGTCAGCGGTTCGCTTTCCGATGCGGTTCTCGGCAAGCCCAATCAATCCTATGGAAATGGCGACATCTACGGCGCCGTCACCAAGACCTGGGCCAAGCCTCCCGTCCCGCTCCTCATCAACTTCGGCATCAAGGGGACCAACGCGGTGATTCTGGGCCTCGGCGGCGTTTCCGAGAGCTGGTCGGCACGGCTATTTGGCGGCCTTGGCATTCCAATTCCATTGGGCAAAAATCTTGTCGCTGTTCCTTCGGCCGGCTTTGAGGGCCAATCCTCCGACATCAAGAACCTGAATGAAGAGCTTGCCGCCGCCGGGCAAATCCTCACATCGGAGGGCTACGCGGGCTATGCGAAAAATCGTCCCCATATTCCAACCACCGTTGACTATGCCGTCCGCTTTACGCAGATCAAGAATCCCCACTTCTCCCTTGATTTCGGCGTAGGCCAGGTAGCCAACAATATTGGCTCGCTCGTCAATCCCGTCACGGGCGCTCCGTTGCCAATCCTGCTTGATGCGCGCCACGTCTTCGGCATGGGAATCAGCTATCGCCCGTAGTAAAACTCAGTTCCCGCATTCAACCGGCCCGCCTTCGCGCGGGCCGGCCTTATTTTCGGGCACCGCGCCCAAGCAACTTATTTATTCAGCCTGTGTTCTAAATGGAGTAATCCGGCTTCGGCGAATCGAGCCCGCTACAGTCACCATGGTTTGGCCCGCCTTCCCGCTATCCGGTGTCTCATCCCTCCGAATGAAAGTTGAGGAATTTAAGATGCGTTTTAAGCACTCCGCGCCCTTCTTGTCTCTTGTGGCGTTCATCTCATTCTTGCCGGTTGTCTTACCTGCTCCGGCCAATGCCCAAATCGGCGTCGGCATCAGCGTCGGCATCGCGCCACCGGCTTTGCCCGTCTACGAGCAACCGCCATGTCCCACCCCCGGCCTCATGTGGACCCCCGGCTACTGGGGTTGGGGTGATGCGGGTTATTACTGGGTGCCCGGCGCATGGGTTGAAGCACCCTTTGTCGGCGCGTTGTGGACCCCCGGCTACTGGGGCTGGGGTGGCGGGCGCTTCTTCTGGCATGGCGGCTACTGGGGCCTACACGTCGGCTATTACGGCGGCATCAATTATGGCTTTGGCTATGGCGGCATCGGCTTCTTTGGCGGCGAGTGGCGCGGCGGAGCCTTTGCCTACAACACCGCGGTGGTCAACGTGAACCGCACCACCATCAACAACGTCTACGTCAACAAAACCGTCATCAACAACAACACCATCATCAACAACAACCACGTTGCTTATAACGGTGGACCCGGTGGCATCAACCACGAGCCCACACCGCAGGAGCGCAGCTTCTCGAACGAGCAGCACACGCCGCCAACCAGCTTCCAAACCCAGCATGAGAGCGCTTTTCAGCACAATCCCGAAGCGTTGGCCAAGAACAACGGCGGCCACCCGCAAATGGCCGCGCTCTCAACGCCAATCACGCACAACACGACCAACTTTGGCGCTGCCGCAAATCGCAATTCCATTCAACCCACCAACAACAACACAGCCGGCAACCGCTGGGGTGGCTCTTCACCGCAGTTGAACAACCCCCGGCCCAGTGCGCAAGACACCGCCAGCCGCCCGGGCCAGTTCAATTCCAATTCGCAGTACCACCCCAACGAGCAATCGCAGTACCGCCCTAATCATCAGCAGCAAAACAGGCCGCAATCGCAATATCATCCGAAACAGCGGCACTCCAACCCGTCGAACGCACATTTCCGCAGGTAAACAATGTGCCTGCCAAAAATCAAATGCCCACAAGCAATTGTGGGCATTTAATTTTCCCCATGCAGTTTCAGGCCAGCCAACTGGATCTCCAGCCCGCCGTACTCCGGGTGCTCATTGACCCGAATCTTGTAGGCCACATCCAGCAGTGTCCCCTCACGCACACCGGCGTCCCCTGCAAATTCCGCCAGGTTCCAGCCAAGCGCCGCAGTTGCTTTTCCCGTGCCCTCCTCATCCGCCAGCCACAGCCGGATGTGCTTTTCCTTCATGATGCGTGGCCGTTCCATCACCCGCACTTTGCGCGCCCAAAAAACAGGCTCGTGGTTTCCATGCCCCGCGGGCTCCAGTCGTTCCAGCCAGCCCGCCAGCACCGGCGTGATTTTATCCAGCGGCAGCTCCGCGTGGATGTGCAGCAAATGCTCCGGCACTCGTTCCGCCAAATGCACCGCCGCATACTCATCGAGCCGCCTCCGCAACTCCGGCAGCCGCGCCGCCTCCATCGCAAATCCAATCGCAAACGCATGGCCGCCAAAGCGCGTAAAAACCCCCGCGCAGCTCTC
>JAJXXN010000227.1 GCA_021781075.1 Acidobacteriota bacterium
CCCTCTGGAGTGCGGTTGAAGGGCACGCCCATGCGGTCGAGGAGGTCGATGATGCCGGGCGCGGCCTCGCACATGGCCTTGACGGGGGTTTGATTGGCGAGGAAATCGCCGCCATAGACGGTATCGTCAAAGTGCAGGGCGGGTGTGTCGCCCTCGCCCTTGAGGTTTTTAGCGGCGTTGATGCCTCCCTGGGCGCAGACGGAGTGCGAGCGCTTGACGGGGACGATGGAGAAGAGGTCCACCTTGCCGCCGGCCTCGGCAATTTTGATGACGGCCGCAAGGCCCGCCAATCCGCCGCCAACGACAATGATTTTTGGTGCTGCCATGGGAAAAAGTCCTTTCAAATAAAGCGGCTAAAGGTCATCAACCGAGCAACTGAGCGGCTTGTGCGGCCAGTTGGCCGACTGCGGGGGCCACATCGGCCGGGGCGTTGGGGTACATGCCGCCAACGAAGGCCCAGATGCCGGAGAGGCCCAGAATGGTGAGCGCGACAAAGAGCGCGGCACACACATAGCCAAAGCGCTTGCGGGCCTTTGTGCCGGGAGTGATGCCCCACTTGGCGCAGAAGAGCCAGATGCCATAGCTGAAGTGCGCGCAGATGGCGACCATGCCGATGATGTAGAAGGCCAGCATCCAGGGATTTGCCAGTTCCATTTGAACCTTATGGAACGAGGCGCCGGGATGTTCCGGCAGCATGACGCCCATGAAGCGCTGGCGAATCACATGCTGGGCGATGTAAATGAAGGCAATGATGCCCGTCCAGCGCTGCGCAGTGTAGAGCCAGTTGCCCGCGAAGGGGTAATAGATGATGTTTGACTTGCCGCGCAACCAAATGTAGACGCCGTAAAAGGCGTGATAGAGAAGCGGCAGGAAGATGAATGCCCACTCGAGGATGCGAACCAACGGCAGTCCATTGAGGAAGCGGACCTGCGCGGCGTAGGCTGCGGGGCCCTTGAGGGCCTCGAAGTTGGAGAGAAGGTGCTCCAGCAGGAAGGCGCCGAGCGGGACAATGCCGAGCAGCGAGTGGAGGCGGCGCAACAGGAAGGAATAACCCTCGCCTGCGCGCAGCGGTGCAACACCTTTTTTGACGGTGGGTACGGGATGCGTGGTTGCCATCGCGGATTGGCTCCTGCCAGGGATGACTGGCGGTGGTTGAAAGTACCAAAGGTCCGGACAGGGGCTGAAACCCGCATACGATGCGGGCTCTCGCGAGTCTCAGTTCTCGTTAACGGCTGTTTCCAGTCTCAGGAGCGGGCCGGAATCAATAGAGAGCCAAGGAACCCTGTTCATTGACACATTCATTATTGGCTCTGGGTCTTGGCAGCGTCAAGGGAGCGCGGGGAGAAAGAGTGGGTTTGGAGGGAGCTGTGATTTTCATCACATGGAAAGCGCGAGACAATGCGGCTGATTTGCGGATGCCATGCAGGGTCAATGCGCGGGAGCGGCGGCGAGTTGTTGCAGGAGGGAATTGAGCGCGCGGCCGCGGTGGCTGAGCGAAAGTTTGGCCTCGATGTCCAGCTCCGCCATGGTTGTGTTGAGCGCAGGGAGGAAGAAGAGCGGGTCGTAGCCGAAGCCGCCGTGGCCGCGGGGCGCTTCAAGGATGATGCCTTCAATCGCGCCAAATGCGGTGCACAACACCCGGCCGTCGCGGGCGAGCGCCAGCACGCAGCGGTAACGGGCGGTGCGTTTTTCAATCTCGACGCCGGCAAGTTTTTGCAGAAGCACGATATTGTTCCAAACATCGGTGTTGTCGTTGGCGTCGGGCGAGTCGGTGACCCCGGCATCGGCGGCAAACCGGGCGGAGCGGACGCCGGGTGCGCCGCCGAGGGCATCCACCTCGAGGCCGGAGTCATCGGCCAGGACCAGCTCGCCGGGCGCGAATTGGGAGTAATAAAGCGCCTTCAGCCTGGCGTTGGCTTCAAAAGTGTCGCCGTCTTCCACGGGAGCGGTGATCGTGTCCAGTGAAGCGAGGGGCTTGAGTTCGATGGAATGCGCGTTGGCGGCGGCGGCAAAATCGCGCAACTTTCCCTTGCTGGTTGTGGTGACGGTCAGACAGATGCCCATGGAGATAGTTTATTGGCTTCGATGGATGGCCGGCGCATGATTTTTTCCGAGGTCGAATGCGAGCGGGCAGCCGGCGCATTGGGCCGTGCGGCCACAGTGTGCCTTTCCGACAGCGACGGTCAGCGCGTGGAATTCATTGAAGTGCAGGCGGTGCGCCGCGGGCGCCTCCGCGGCAAATGCGAGTTGGGTGAGAGCATGCAGTTGGCTGTAAGTGCGGTGGTTTTTGACAAGCGGCGCGGGGAGCAGATGGTGGCGCTCACAGATGCGGCGGAGGTACTCGTCGGCAACGGGGATGGGGTGGCCCAGCGCGTAAAGCAGGATGGCGTGCGCAGTCTCAGGGCCGACGCCGGGAAGAGCGAGAAGTTTTTGCTCAAGCATTGCGGTTGGAGCGGCTGACATTTTGTTGAGTGAGCCGGCATACTCGCACTCAAGAAAATCCAGAAACGCACAAATGGCGGCGGACTTGCGCGCGGCAAAACCGGAGGGGCGAATCAACGCGGCCAATTCTGCCTGCGTCAGGCGACGGAGGCCGGCAATCGACAATGCGCGCGCGGCACGGAGATTGGCCAGCGAGCGCTCCACGGATTTCCAGGCGGTATTTTGTGTGAGGTAGGCGCCGAGGATGATTTCAAAGCGTGTTTTGGCGGGCCACCAATGCTGCGGGCCGTAGGCGGCGAGAAGCGCGTCGTGCATGGCGCGCAGGCGGCTGGCGGATTCGCGCCATTGTCCTGCTTCAACTTGAGACAGATGGGCTGGTTTCGTTCGCTTCACGGCAGCTTCAAGATTATCTCTTATTGCTCGCCGTCGGTAATGCGATGCCACTGGGAAGGCTTGCCTGGCGCGGAATTGTTGATGCCCGGCAATGCCGCCGTAAGGTTGAGGTTGCTGCGCGGGATGACGACCACGTCAACGCGGCGGTTTTGCGCGCGTCCCTCGGCTGTGTTGTTGGTGGCCACCGGGTGAAATTCCCCGTAGCCGGCGACGGAGATGCGCGCCGGTTCAATGGTTCCGAGCGAAAGAAAGATGCGCGCAACGCGCGTGGCGCGCGCGGCGGAGAGGTCCCAGTTGGAGTCGAACTCGGCGGAGTGAATGGGCACATTGTCGGTGTGGCCCTCGATGCGCAGGTCATAGCCGCTCTGCCCGAGCGCCTCGGCGATGCGTTGGACGGTGGGTACGGCTTCGGCCTTGGGAATGGCCGAGCCGGAGGCGAAGAACCCGGCCTCGCGCAGGCTGATGACGAGCCCGTCACGGTCCATGTGGATTGCGATGGTGCGGTCGGCGAGTTTGTCGGCGAGCAAGTCCTTCATCTGGCCTTCGAGATGTTCCAGGTCGGCGCGGACCTCGGCGGCGGCCAGCACCTCTTCACCGATGGCGATGTTGGCCCCTGTTTTTGCATCGGGGTCGAGGTTGGCCCCGCCGGCCTTGCGCGGATTGGTCGTGAAAAGGCCGAGCGATTGAAACGCGGAATCAATGGCATGGGAGACACTGCGCTGCTTGATCTGGTCGGCGCGCCCGGAGGCGAAAAGCACGACAAAAAAAGCGAAGAGCAGTGTGACAAAGTCCGCATACGAGACCAGCCAGCGCTCATGGCTGACGCGATGGGTCAAATGGAGCTTCTGCCTCATGCGGCCCTCTGATGAATGTCGCGCTCCGGCTGTTTGCCCGACGGCACAAAGAAACCATTGAGCTTGATTTCAAGCATGCGCGGGTTCATGCCCTCGAGGATGCTGATGACACCTTCGAGGATCATCTCGTGGCGTTGGTGCTCCTCCTGATGGCGCAGGCGGAGCTTGCCCGCGGCGGGCAGGAAAAAGAGGTTGGCCGCGCCCACGCCATAGATGGTGGCAACGAAGGCGACGGCGATGCCGCGGCCCACCTCGGTGATGTTGTCCAGGTGCTGCATGACCTGGATGAGCCCGAGGACGGCGCCGAGGATTCCAATGGTGGGCGAGAAGCCGCCGGCGGATTCAAAGACCGCGGGGAGCCGGTCATCGGCCTCGGCCGATGAGTTGAGTGCGACCTGCATGATGCGCCGCAACTCCGCCGGCTCGGTGCCGTCGACGGCCAGCATCAGGGCCTGGCGCAGAAAGGGATCACGGATGCCCTCAAGCTCCGCATCCAGGCTGACGACACCGCCACGGCGCGCCTTGTAAGCGTAGTCGATGAGCTGGCGGATATAACTCGTGTTGGCTTTGTGCGGCGCGGTGAAGACGCGCGCCAGCTTGCGGAAGGCGGCAACCACCGTCTTCAACGGATATTGCAACAGCACGGCGCCCATGGTGCCGCCAAAGACAATCAATGCGGCCGTTGGTTGAAGAATCTGGCCGATGCTTCCACCCTCAAAGAGCAACCCGGCTATGATGCCGCCGACCGCGATCAATACGCCAAAGATGCTGGAAGTGTCCATGGGGCCCTTTCACTGCTTCGCCGTGGCCGCGCTGCCCGCCGGGTTGCCGGTGGATTCCGTCTCGCTCGAAAAACCAGCCAGATTCAGGCTCGTCATGGAGACGGCCCGCTGCTGCTCAACCAGCGAAGGCACCCTGCGCAGCATCACGGCCAGCAATTGCGCGCGATAGGCCAGGACTTTTTCCAGGATTTCCGTGCTGGTTTCGCGCACAATCAACTTTTCGCCGTTGATCAATGTCAGCATGGTGTCGGGCGCGGATTCAGCGGTCTTGATCAGGTCGCTGTTGACCAGCATGGGCGACCCATTGAGCCTTGTCAGTTCAATCATGCCCATCCACCTCAGCTTTTTTATCGGCGCGTTGGGGAAACAATTAGTTTCTGCTGAAAAACGAGGCAAATTTGGACACTCTTAAAGTCACAGGGGGCGGAGTCGAAAAACCGGACAGATGTGACGGCGCCGGGTCGGGGCGATCAATGAAAGACGCCGCAAATCAACACATCCAATGAGGAGTTGAACCCATGTCTCTGGGCGTGTTAAACAACATGTCCGCGATTTACGCGGAAAACAACCTGAACAAGACGAGCAACAGCCTGCAGGGAGTCCTGCAGCAGTTATCGTCGGGTTCGCGCATCAACTCCGGCGCAGACGACGCTGCCGGACTCTCACTGGTGAACGGCCTCCAGGCCAACTCGCAGGCGCTGAACCAGTCGGTGACAAACGCCACGGAAGGCGTGGGACTCCTGAGTGTTGCCGATGGAGCCCTTTCGCAAGTGACCAACCTGCTCAACCGTGCCGTGACGCTGGCCACCGAGTCATCGAACGGCACCCTCAACAGCTCCCAATTGGCCGCCGCCAACCAGGAGTACCAGTCGATTCTCTCCGAGATCAACAACATCGGCTCGACCACAACCTACAACGACAAACAGGTCTTCACGGGATCCGCCGCGGGCCTTTCGATCTACACCGGCGATTCGTCCACCGCGGGCTCGTCAATTGACAACCTCTACTTCGCCAAGTTGACCTCATCGTCCGTGGGCGACTCCGGCGGCACGGTGCAGCAGAGCAGCGCCGGCCTCTTCGTTGACCTCTCGAAGGATACTTCCGGCGCGTTGACGACCGCTGCGCAACTCGGCGACACACTCACCGGCGGCATCAAGTTCACCATCACCAACCCGGATGGCACAAACAGCACCATTACCACAACTGCAACCTCGCTGGGCAACCTGATTTCGGAGATCAACAAGGACGGCATCCCCGGGGTCACGGCAAGCTTCACCACCGCGGCCGCGGCCGGAGTTGGCGGCGTAGCCGCAGGCGACACCGGTATCCTGCTGACCAATACCGACTCGAGTGTGGCCATCAGCCCGACGGGCGGCACACTTGTTGATTCAACCTCAGCGATCACCGCCGGCGCGGGCGTTGCCACCAGCAATTCGGTCACCACCATCAGCTATGTGGCGGCGGCGGGCGGCGACTCGACGGCGAATCTGGCCGCAACCAACCTCACCTCCCAGGGCAATGCGCAAGCGGCGCTGACAACAATCAACTCGGCCATCAGCTACGTTGCGGCGCAGGACGGCTACATCGGGGCGCAGATCAACACCCTGAACGCCGTCAGCCAGGTTGTCAACACACAACAGGAAAACGTGGTCAGCGCGCAGAACGCGGTGCAGGCAACCGACTACGCAACCGCCACCAGCAACCTCTCGAAGTATGAGATTCTCAGCCAGACCGGCATCTCGGCCCTGGCGCAGGCCAACAGCCTGCAACAGGAAGTGACCAAGCTGTTGCAGTAAAAGCACGCAGGACGAAGAGCGCGGGGTGTCTCCTAGGAGGCGCCCCGCCGGTTTCTGTGAATCGACCAATGAAAGTTTTCCAATTTACCGCGGTAGACTTTGGGCATTTTGATGCCCGTGCACAAGCAGGAGTGTAGCCGGATGGGTACAGTGGGACTGAGTTTTGGATCGCCGACGGCAGGAACCGGGATCAACGTCAGCCAGACAGTATCGCAGATTGTGAGCAACCTGCAGGCTGTGGAGACACCCTGGAAGAACCAGCTTGCGTCGCTGCAATCGCAGGATGCGGCTTTTTCGAGCCTTGGGACGCTGCTGTCGAATTTGTCGAATGACGTGAGCCAGCTCACCAATTTTCAGGGAGTTTTGGCCAACAAGGCCGGCTCAAGCTCGGACACGAACATCTTGCAGCTCACCTCGG
>JAJXXN010000047.1 GCA_021781075.1 Acidobacteriota bacterium
CCCGGTGGCGATACCGGCGACGGGGTCGATACTTCTGCACAGCGCACTGGCCGGCGGCATCCTGATTTATTTTTTGCTCTCGGGCCTGATGCACCACTCTTTATGGGGCGATGTGGAGCCAGGCAGCGCGGTGGAGGCGCAGATCACCAGTACCCTCCCATTGCCCTCGGACCAGCCGCTGAATGACAACGTATTGCCGACGGACAACCCATCGACGGCGCCCGCCCCGCCGGACAAGAAGTCGGCCACGGATGAGGACAAGACCGCGACACCGATAGCCGACAAGGTGAAGCAGAAGCAGGACACGCCGCAGCAGAAGGCGGAGCCGCCCAAGAAGGACGACACGAAGGCGCAGTTTGGGCAACAGAACGGCTCGGCCATCGCGCGCTCGACGCAAGGGGCGCATGGCCCCACGAAACTGAGCAATGCCGATTTTGCGAACAAGTATGCGTGGTACGCCGACGGGATCAGCCGTAAGATGACGCTAAACACCTACCGCAACGAGATTGACGCCGGCACCAAGCCCGGGACGGTTGCAGAAATTCATTTCCGTCTGAATCGAGACGGTGTACCATCAGATTTCAAGCTCACCGGGGCGAGCGAGAGCCAGACACTGAACACGGCATGCCTGCGGGCGGCGCAGCGGATCGACACATTCGGGCGGCTTCCGGAGGATTCACATGACCAGTATCTGGATGTAACATATGACTGCAAGTATTAGCCGTGCATGGGGCGGCATTTGAGAATGGGCAAGTGGATGTCGGCGGAAGTCGATGGAGGAGCCCGGGCAGAAAAGCGGGATTTGAAGGTTGAGCCCGGCGGGACCGGGCGGGAAGCAAAAGCAAACCATACGACACAAGGAAGGTTTCAGCATTCATGAGAGAGAATCGCCGCTACAGAGAACACCTTTTGTTTTCATTGTTGAGTCTTTTTCTGCTCGCAGCAGTTCCCTGCCTCCGGGCGCAGGATGAGGTCCATGCGATCGGCAGCACCAATGCGGAGCGGCTGCGGATCGCGGCGTCCAGTTTCAAGGCGGTCAACAGCGACGCGGAGACAACTGCGTTGAAAGCCACCTTCGATGCGACACTTTTCAATGACCTGTCGAACGCGGGAATCTTTGACATGGTTTCGCGCAGCATGATTCCGCAGGACTCCCCCGGCAACCCGACGGAGATCAAGCTGGCGTCGTGGTCGGCCGCACCGGCGAGCGCGGCGATGGTGGCCTTTGGCAACATCGGTGCTGCCAACGGGAAATTGACGGTCAATAGCTGGCTGTTTGACACGCACAACGACGCCAACCCGCAGGTGATGAACAAGCAGTACATCGAGAATGCCGGGCAGGACTCGGCGCGAAAGATTGCGCACGCCCTGGCGGATGAGATTATTTATCGTTTGGGCGGCGGCATCAACGGCGTGGCGGAGACAAAGATTTATTACGTGAGTTCGCGGACCGGCGCGAAGGAGATCTGGGTGATGGATTATGACGGCGAGAATGCCCGCCAGATCACGAACCTGGGCTCGGTGTCGCTTTCCCCGCGTATTTCGCCGGATAACAATGAATTGGCATTTGCATCGCTGAGCAGCCGCGGCTGGGCAATCCGGATTTACTCCTTTGAACTGAGCCGTTATCTGAGCTTCCCGACGGGGACGACCGGGACGAGCAACCTGACGCCGGCGTGGTCTTCGGATGGCAAGTCCCTGGCCTTCTCCTCTTCACGGAGTGGCGACCCTGAGATTTGGGTTTCAGACTCAAGCGGCGGCCGCGCGGAACGGTTGACCAATATCAAGGGCCCTGACGTTGCGCCGACATGGAACCCCAGAAGCAATTCGCAATTGGCGTGGGTGAGTGGGCGTACGGGTTTGCCCCAGATCTACATCATGGACGCGGATGGAACGAATGTGCAGCGATTGACGGACGGCGGATACGCTATCAGCCCGTCGTGGTCGCCGAATGGACAGTTTTTGACCTTCAGTTGGAACCGCAAGTATGGCCCCGGCGCGCCCGGCGGGCAGGACATTTATGTGATGGACATTGCGACGAAGAAATGGATTCAACTGACACACGGCTCTGGGAGCAATGATTTTCCGAGCTGGGCCCCGGATGGCCGCCACATTGTGTTTCAGCGCTCTTTGAGCGGCAAGGCGGATTTATGGGTCATGTTGGCCGATGGCACCGACCAGCGGCAATTGACGCACGACGGGCACAGCTTTATGCCGAATTGGAGCTGGAAGTAGGTAGTGTTTTGACGGGTTGCGCGTCACGGCGGACTGTGGCATGAGTGAAGCCGGTCACAAGCCCAGCAAAAGGAAGAATGAAACGATGGGAAATTATCGCGAGGCCAGGAGTATCGGGATGCAGGGACGAAAGACGATTCATGTGGCAGTGATGTCGGCATTGTTGGTTCTTGTGGCGGGCCTGCCCGCAGGATGCGACAAGGACACTGCCAAGCCGGCGCAGAACAGCATGGCGCCAACCGTGGACACCACCGCGCCTACGGCGACAATTTCCGCGACACCGGGGCAGGTGGCTGCGGGCGACCTGGTGACGCTGACGTGGACGACGACGGATGCCAGGCGGGTGACAATCACCGGTCTGGGGCAGGTGCCTGCATCCGGGACGCGGACAGTATCGCCGACGCAAACGACGACCTACCGGCTGATCGCCAAGGGGCAGGGCGGCCGCGCCGAGGCGGCAACGGTGGTGACGGTGGGCCCTGCCGCTCCGGCTCAAACGGCAAACACACCGCCAGTGACGCAAGAACCACCCAAGCCTTTGACGCCTGAGCAGGAATTTGCGGCCAATGTGAAGGACATCTTCTTTGATTACGACAGCTATGAAGTGCGTACGGAGAATCAGCCGGCACTCTCCAAGGCAGCCTCATACCTGGTGAGCCATCCGATGCTGAACGTAGTGGTGGGTGGTTATTGTGATGAGCGCGGGTCCAATGAGTACAACGTGGCATTGGGCGAGGACCGCGCGGACTCGGTGAAGGATGCACTGGTGAATGCGGGCGTGGCGGCAAGCCGCATCCGCGTGGTGAGCTATGGAAAAGAGCAGCCCTTCTGCACGGACGACACCGAGGAGTGCTGGCAGGAGAACCGGCGGGCGACAATCAAGATGGACACGGGCGAGGAGCAATAAAGCCCCGCTCGCAACTTGCAATCCCCGGTTGAGGCACTTCAGCCGGGGATTTCTATTGTCGATAAGGTGCCCCATTGAAGAAAAAAATGTTTGCAGTGAGAAGAATTGGCCGGCAGACTCGTCAAAGAATTAAAATGGGGAAGTGGAAGTGTTTGCAGTGAGGTTAAAACCATGACGAAGAGACGCGGTATTCAGGCGGTGGTGCTGGGGTTGGCACTGGCCATGGGGCCGTTTGCGGCACGGCCTGCGCAGGCAAGCTCGAAGGACATTATCGAGTTGCAAACACAGGTGCAGCAGTTGATTGACATGGTGCAGCGGCTGCAATCGACCATGGACACAAAATATGGGATGCTGCAGCACCTGGTGGAGCAGGCTGCGGACAACACCAACCAGTTGAATGCGGCCTTCAATGCCCTGCAGTTGAAGATCACCTCGCAAAATGACGCGCTGACAGGCAAGCTGGACACGGCCTCGGGGCAGACGCAAAGTGTGAATGATTCGCTCGACGAGTTGAAGTCGCGGCTGGACAAGCTGAACAAGCAGATGCAGGACATGCAGGCGCAGTTGCAGACGATGCAGACGCAGATGGCGGCAGCGGCACAGCCGCCGGCGGCAAACGCGACGGCTGCACCGGGCGCGCCGGCCCCGCCGACCCAGGGCACACAGCCCGCGGCGACCGACCCGGCTCCCCAAGCCAATACCGCACCTCCGCTGCAGGACACATACCAGGCGGGATTGCGGGATTACAACGCGGCGCATTACGTGATTGCCGAGAGCGAATTCCAGGATGTGATCCATTACTATCCGCTGGACCAACTTGCCGGCAACGCGGAGTTTTATCTTGGCGAGATCAGCTACCGGCAAAAGAATTATGAGAGTGCGCTCAAGCATTACAACGTTGTGCTGGAGAAGTTTGAAGGAAGCAGCAATGAGGCCGCGGCGCAACTGCACAAGAGCTATTCCCTGCTGGCATTAAAGAAGCGCGAGTCGGCGATCCATGAGTTGAAGGCGCTGATTCAGCGCCATCCACAGGCGCCGGAGGCAGACCAGGCGCGGCGGAAGCTGGCGGTGCTGGAAGGACGGTAGGGATTGAGGGACTTGGCACCCGGGCAGTTTGAGCAAATTACAATGGCCGGCCAAGAGATGCACGCAAAAAGCCCCGCTGGATGCGGGGCTTTTTGGTGATTCATTGTTTTCTCGCAATAGGCCTGGTTTGCCTTTGTGTTCTGGATCCCCAACGCGAAGGCACGTGCTACTTGAGGTTGTTCATGAGTTTGTCAAATATCTCGCGGGTAGGCTTTGTGGCCGACTCGAGTTGCTGGCCCAGGGGTTCATCCACAATGTTGAGCAGGTCAATGAAGGTGGGTTTCCCGGTTTCAATGTAGAAGACGCCGGTCAAGACTTCGCCCTTTTCATGGGACTCCATGAGGGTGCGGACGGAGTTGATTTTGTCGGTGGGGTCGAAGTCTTCGTGGAGCTTGCGCAGGCGGAGGCTGGAGCCGTCGTGCATTGTGATGTCGCGGATTTCGCCGGAGTCGTAGTCGACATCGATTTCCTCAAAGCTGGGGACGAAGCCGACCTCATTGATGGGCTCGTCTTTCTCCTGCATGAACTTGTAGCTTTTGGTTGAGCCTTCGTGGTCGTTGAAGGTGACGCAGGGGCTGATGACATCGAGAAGGACGGTGCCCTTGTGCGCGATGGCAGCCTTGAGCATGGCGAGAAGCTGCTTTTTGTCGCCGGAGAAGGAGCGGCCGACGAAGGTGGCGCCAAGCTGGATGGCGAGGGAGCAGGTATCGATGGGCGGCAGGTCATTGATGACGCCGGTTTTGAGTTTCGAACCAATGTCGGCAGTGGCCGAGAACTGGCCTTTGGTGAGGCCGTAAACGCCATTGTTCTCAATGATGTAAATCATCGGCAGGTTGCGGCGCATGAGGTGGACAAAGCCGCCGGTACCGATGGAGGCGGTGTCGCCATCGCCGGAGACGCCGAGTGTGAGGAGCTGCTGATTGGCGAGGACGGCACCGGTGGAAACGGCGGCCATGCGGCCATGCACGCTGTTGAAGCTGTGGGAGCGTGAAAGGAAGTAGGCCGGGCTTTTTGAGGAGCAGCCGATACCGCTCATCTTCATGACGCGCTCGGGCTCTACGCCCATTTCATAAAGGGCGTCGATGATGCGCTCGCTGATGGCGTTGTGGCCGCATCCGGCGCAGAGGGTGCTTTTACCGCCGCGGTACTCGAGGATGGGCAGGCCGATGCGGTTGACCTTGGGGGTGGGTGTTGCGGTTGCTGTGGCCATGATTAGATGCCCTCCTGTGCGATGAAGGATTCAGAGACGGAGCGAGCATCAATCGGCAAACCGTCGTAGTGGAGGATGGAGCGGAGGCGGGTGACAAGCTCCGGTTTGATGTCGAGCTTGAGAAGCGAGAGCAGTTGTGCGTCGCGGTCCTGCTCCACGATGTAAACCCGCTCGTGCTTCTCGATGAATTCCTGGACGGTTTTGCTGAAGGGGTAGGCGCGGAGGCGCAGGTAGTCGAGGTCGATTCCCTTCTCCGCCTTGATATGGTCCAGGGATTCCTGCACGGCGAAGTCGGAGCTGCCGAAGGCGATGAAGCCGACCTTGGCGCTGTGGCCGCGTTCGAGCACGGGTGCGGGGACGAGCTCGCGGGCATTTTCAAATTTCCGCAGGAGGCGGTCCATGACGGCCGTGTACTCATCCGGCTTTTCGGTATAGAGGGCCTTCTCGTTGTGGCCGGAGCCGCGCGTGAAGTATGCGGCCGCGGGGTGACGGGTGCCGGGCAGCGTGCGCCAACCGATGGCGTCACCGTCCACATCCTTGTAACGGGCGAAGGACCCGAGGCGGTTGAGGTCTTCCGCGGTGAGCACCTTTCCACGGTCATGTGGTTTTTCAGGATAGGTGAAGGGCTCCGAGACCCAGTTGTTCATGCCGAGGTCAAGGTCACTGAGGACGAAGACCGGGGTTTGCAGGCGCTCGGCGAGGTCAAAAGCGGAGTAGCCGAATTCGTAGCACTCCTTGACGGAGCCGGGCAGGAGCATGATGTGCTTGGTGTCGCCGTGGGAGAGAAAAGCGGTGGAGAGGATGTCCGCCTGCGAGGTGCGCGTGGGCATGCCCGTTGAGGGGCCCGTGCGTTGGACGTTGAAGATGACGCCTGGAATTTCGGCATAGTATCCGAGGCCGCTGAATTCAGCCATGAGGCTGATGCCAGGCCCGGAGGTGGCGGTCATGGAACGAGCGCCGGCCCAGCCTGCGCCAAGCACCATGCCGATGGCCGCGAGTTCGTCCTCGGCCTGTATGACGGCGAAAGTGGCCTTGCCGTCAGCGTTGGCGCGGGTCTTTTTGAGCAGGTCGGAAGTGGACTCGATG
>JAJXXN010000284.1 GCA_021781075.1 Acidobacteriota bacterium
CAGTGTGGTGCGTTGTATCAGTTTCATGCGAGCAGGTTTCTCCATTGGTTTTGTGAGTGGATTGCAAAGTTGCCTTGCGGAGAAGGCGTAAGGCCAGATACGCTGGCGCTCTAGGTTATAAAAACCCGATTGTGTGACAAAGTTGCTGCCCCAACAGGAAGATAATCATCAATGGGTTAAGCGTCAAGGGTTTAAATTTCCATTTGCGGGTGAGCGGAATGGCGCGGACGGCAGGGGGCAGGCGCGCAAAAAAATGCCTGCGTTGAAAATGCCGTTTGATGGATGGTGCAAATCAATGAAATAAAAAGACATAACGGACGACACTGAGAAGTTGGCTGCGGGAATTCTTGGACTTGACAGGAATTCTTCTGGTAGTAATGAACAGGTATCCCGTGGTAGTGTGCTGTTTTTGAGGCAGTCGCGGGTGCGCCGGATTTGACGCATGGCGGTTGGTGTGTTCATCCTGTCATTCAAACGTCGGAAAAAATCCTTCGCCACCGGAATCCGGAAGCAGGGGCGAAGAGTCTAAAAGTTTTCAGGGAAGCAGAAAAAGATGGGTAAATCATTGGTGATCGTCGAGTCGCCCGCCAAGGCCAAGACGATTGAAAAATATCTGGGCAAGGGCTTCGATGTGCTGGCCTCGGTGGGCCATATCATGGACCTGCCCAAAAACGAGCTGGGTGTTGAACTGGAGAAGCGCACCTTTGAGCCGAAGCTCGTTGTATCGCCGGGCAAGGAAAAAGTGGTTGCGCAGTTGAAGAAGGCCGCGGCGAAGGCGGAGAAGATATTTTTGGCGCCCGACCCTGACCGCGAAGGAGAGGCGATCGCCGCGCACCTGGCGATGCAGCTCGGCACCAATGCCACGGAGCGGAAAAAGATACAGCGCGTGACCTTCAACGAGATCACGAAGAAGGCGGTGCAGGAGGCATTTGACCACGCCCGCGACCTGGACGAGCACCTGGTGGATGCGCAGCAGACGCGGCGCGTGCTGGACCGCCTGGTGGGCTACCAGATTTCTCCGCTGTTGTGGGACAAAGTGCGGCGTGGGCTTTCGGCGGGGCGTGTCCAGACGGTCGCGGTGCGTTTGATTGTGGAGCGGGAGCGGGAGATTGGCGCCTTTGTGCCGGTGGAGTATTGGACGATCGACGCCATCCTGCAGTTCGAGCGCGAGGGAGCGTCCGCGCCCTCCTTATTGACAACAAAATTCGTTGGGATTGACGGTGAACGTGCCAGCGTGAAAACCGTGGGCCAGCCCTCGATGCCGGATGCGACAAGCGCGAGGCAGGTGGTGGAGGGCTCCAAACAGGGCAAATGGGCGGTGAAATCCTTTGAGAAGAAGGACCGGAAGAAATTTCCCCTGCCGCCCTTCACCACCAGCTCGCTGCAGCAGCAGGCGTCGTCGCGCTTGAGCTTCAATGTGCGGCGCACCATGGGCGTGGCGCAAAGGTTGTACGAGGGCATCGACGTGGGTGCGGAAGGAACCGTCGGCTTGATCACGTACATGCGTACGGATTCGCCGCGCGTTTCGCCGGACGCGATTGCGAATGTGCGGGAGTGGGTGGGGAAGAATTTTGACCGTCGCTACCTGCCGGAGTCGCCGAACGCGTACAAGGGGAAGAAAAGCGCGCAGGACGCGCACGAGGCGATCCGCCCGACCGATGTCAACCGCACGCCGGAGAGCATCCGCAAGTACCTGACGGACGAACAATTCAAGCTGTACCAGTTGATCTGGAAGCGGTTTGTTGCCTCGCAGATGACCCCCGCGATCTATGACATGACGACGATCGAGATTGACGCGGTCAGCGACCGGGCCTACAACTACCGCACCACCGGCTCGGTGCTGAAGTTTGACGGTTTTTTGAAAATGTACGAGGCGGACGACGAGGAGGAGGACAGCCTCCCGGAATTTACGCAGGGCGCCAAGCTGCAACTGGCCTCTGAGGCGCAGTTGAAAAAAATGGCGGAGGAAGCGCGCGCCGGCAAGCTGGAGCAGGCGCGGAAGAAGCACCGCATGGAAGTGGCCAAGATTGAGGCGCGCAACGAGAAGGCGCAAAGCGAGGCGGACGAGCAACCGGTTCCTGAATTTGTCGAGCCCGTGATTCCGCTTGAGGTGCGCGATGCGGTGCAGGCGGTGCAAAAGTTTACCGAGCCGCCGCCGCGCTTCAATGAAGCCTCGCTGGTGAAGGTGCTGGAAGAGAAGGGAATCGGCAGGCCGTCGACTTACGCGTCGATCATCAACACCATCCAGGACCGCGAGTACGTGACCAAGATCAGCGGGCGGTTTTACCCGACCGAGATCGGGATGGTGGTCTGCGACCTTCTGGTCAAGAACTTCCCCTACATCTTTGACGTTGCCTACACGGCAAAGCTCGAAGAGGAGCTGGACGACATCGAGGACGGCAAGGAGAAGTGGACGGACCTGCTCAAGGGCTTCTACAAGTATTTTGAGGAGGAGCTCAAGGATGCCGGCGAGCAGATGGAAAACATCAAGCGCATGGAGGAGCCGACGACGGAGAAGTGCGACCTGTGCGGCTCACCGCTGGTGTTGAAGTGGGGCAAATTCGGCAGCTTCTTCGCCTGCTCGGCGTACAACAAGAAGGACAAGAACAGTTGCACTTTTACCAAGGAGAACACGGCCAACAAGCCGGACCTGAATATTCCCGAGGCGCAGGAGGCGAGCGAGCAGGAGGAGTACTGCGAAAACTGCGGGCGGGTGATGGTGCTCAGGCGCGGGCCCTTCGGGATGTTCATGAGCTGCCCTGGTTACAACGAGGATCCGCCATGCAAGACCTTCCGCAAGTTGAGCTCGAAGCAGCAGCAGAAGCAATCCCAACCCAAGCCTACGGGCGAGAAGTGCCCGGAATGCGGCAAGGACCTGGTGCTGCGGCAGGGCCAGTACGGGGAGTTTGTCAGTTGCTCCGGCTACCCGAAATGCAAGTACATCAAGCAGAACCTCATTGAGGGCCTGAAGTGCCCGAAGTGCGGCACGGGCGACATTGCGGAGCGCAAGGCGCGGCGCGGAAATTTGTTCTGGGGTTGCACCAATTACCCGAAGTGCGATTTCACCACGAACCTGAAGCCGGTGGCAACTGTTTGCCCGGAGTGCAAGAGCCCCTATCTGCTGGAGAAGACGCTCAAGAGCGGCGTCTACCTGATTTGCCCGAATAATAAAAAGCCGGGCGATGAGGAGTCGGCAAAGGCCCCGGCGAAAAAGGTGGCGAAGAAAGCCACTGCCAAGAAATCAACCAAGAAGGGCGCGGCGGTTGCGGAAGAGACTGCAGAGCCCAGTACGTGCAATTTCATTGAGCGCATAGGCGACGCGCCGCCGCCGCCGACAGCGGCCACGCATGGGCCGGTGGTGGAAAAGGAACACGAGGAACAGCACGCGTAACGAGGAGAGGGCACAACCATGGACCCGTCACTGGCATCCCCGGCGGATGCGGCAACGATTTTGAAATTGTATGAGCTGAGAACGGAACCGGTGATGCGGCAGGCGCGTGCCTGGATGCTGAGTGAATTTTGGCCTGAGACGGCGGAGGAGTATTTTGCGCTGGCGGCCAACTTCAAGGACCCGCACAATGCATGGTTGCGCCAGGTGACCACGTACTGGGAGATGGCGGCGGCATTGGTGCTGCATGGGGCGGTCTCGGCTGAGCTTTATCTGGACACAAACGGCGAGGGATTTTTTGTTCTGGCCAAGTTCGCGCACATCCTTGGCGAAATTCGCGCCAAGAACAAGGGCTTCCTGTTGCGCACTTCGCAGCTTGTGGAAAAGCACACCGTGGCCGCGGCCATCTATGAGCGCGCCCTGGCCGGGGTCCAGAACATGCGAGCGGCTAAAAAGTAAGGCTTGCGTTCAACGCCCCCCGGGGCGCATGATTGATGGGACGCTTTGACGCCGCTGGGCCATTCCCGGGGCGCATCCATATCCCAAGTGAGAAGACGGAACCATGGTCCGAGCAGTTTGGAACGGCAAAATCATCGCTGAAAGCAGCAAGGTGGAGAAGGTGGACGGCGCGGTTTATTTCCCGGAGTCCAGCCTGAAGCGGGAGTTCTTCCGCTCCAGTTCCACAACATCGACAGACCCGCGCAAGGGCTTGGCGCGCTATATGAGCCTGGTGGTGGATGGCCAGGACAATCCCGACGCCGCGTGGTACTATCCCGATCCCAAGCCGCTGGCCCGCAAATTGCGCGGCCATGTGGCCTTTTGGCGCGGTGTTGAAATCGAGGAATAGCGCAACCGGTTTTTGGCGCGGCCCGGCCACGCGGGTGGAATCCTGAACATGCCGCCGGTTCAATCCAGTTGCGCGGCCAGCATGGTGCCGCGGCATTTTGCCGTGCGGCAGTTGCAACTTAAATCGTCGTTCTCCCCGTCATACAAACAGTAGTCGTAAGTGATCTCCTCGCCGGCGGCGATGTCGCGAATGGCCGTGATCCAGATGCGCCCGCGTGATTCCGAGCTTTCACAATTCGGGTCGCAACTGTGGTTGATGAACATGGCCATGGAGTGGCCGTCAATGACCCGGGTTCCGTCGCCCACGCCGAAGAGGTAGGTGATGGGCTTTTTATCATAAAGTTGGTCGGCGATTTTTTTGCTGATGCGCGGGCCAAAATACTCGACAACGCGCTGCCCCTTGCGGATGGGCGTGGTGGTGTAACAACCGGCGGCATGGATGGAAGAGGAGCGTACGACGAGGGCCATGGGACTGTGTATGCTTTCTGTAGGGCGGGTCTCTGATGGCATCGTACCATTTTGAGGGAATTGTTGTGCGCAAATGTCCGGGAAAATTGATGCTGTTTTGGTTGGGGGTGCTGTTGCTTCTCCCGGCGGCGGGCGTTTGCCAGCAGCAGCCCGCGCAGCCGCCGCAGCAACAACAGCCCGCGGCCGAGGGGAACCCTTTTCCGGGAGAAGAGAACAACGCGCCGGTGCTGCCTGCCAATAACGCCGTCGTGCCGGTGGAGAGCGATGATCTTCTGGCCACCAGCCGGGTTGTTCCGGCGTTGGACACGGACCCGGTGCGCAGCCCGGAAAATTCTGAATTGATGACCAGCGAGCCGGAGGGCGTGGATGCGCTGGAAAGCTCGAGCCTGGCCGGGGTGGACGGAATGAATCCCGACGAGGACACCACGGAAAACCCGGCGCGGAAGCATGGGCGGGGGAAGAAAGGCCAGCCCGACGAGCCGGAACACCAGGAAACGGCCAAGGAAGACCTCAGCGTCGGATTTTTTTACCTCGACCAGCAGGATTGGAAGGGCGCACTATCGAGGTTTCAATCGGCAATGGTGCTGGACCCGGAAAATCCCGATGTGTTTTTTGGCATGGCCGAGGCGGAGCTGCACATGGGCAGGCTTGCCGACGCGCGCGCGCATTATCAACGCGTCCTTGAGTATGACCCCGACAGCAAACATGGAAAGCAGGCCAGGAAGGCGCTCAAGGAGATGGATGCTGCCAGGTGAGCCGCGCCCGAGTTTCTTGCGCGCATCCACCGCAAGATTTATTTCAGTCATCGAGTGGTTTGATACTATTCTTTAACAGAGAGGATCCCGCGTGGGTTCCCATGCTTTAAAAAGGAAGAACGGCCATTCCTGAGACCCACACGATTCATCCGGTGATTGAGCGCGACCTGCGGGCGTTCTGCGATTTGCTGCGCGGCGCCAGCCGCGAGGAGTTGCAGTTGATACCCGGCGTCAGCGCGCAGTACTGGTGCGGGCAACAAGTGGTGGAACACCTGCTTTTGACGCTGGAGCGGTCGCGCGCCGAGCTGGCGCTCAGGCTGGAACAGCGGCGGCTGAGAATGCACAAACGCACCCTGCTGCAGGCGGTCATCAAGTCGCACGTTTTCTGGTTTCATCGCATGCCACGCGGGGTGATTACGCCGCGCGGATTGCGGCCGGAGACATGGGAGCCGATGAGCGGCGCCGAACTGGCCGCGCGGTTGATGGATGCGACGCGCGGGGTGGACGAGTTGCTGGCGATGTGCCGGCGCGTCTATGGCATGGAGCCCTGCGGCGAGCACTGGATGTATGGCCCGCTTCGGGTGGAGGATTGGCGCGCGTATACCGCGATCCATATTCATCATCACCAGAAACAGTTGAAGGTGGCCATTGAGTATGCGCGCAATCCGCCGGCCGCGCCGGAGCCTGCCTCGCCGTTTTTCAAAGTCGGCAATCGTGGTGTGAAGAACGGGAGCAGTTAAAGCCCGACGGCGCGCAGATAATACGCGATAAGTTGCCCGCCGAAAAAGTAGCTTGCCATTCCACCAATGCATAAAAAAGTGCCAAAAGGCAGCATTGTGCGCGCCCAGGCTGGCTGGGCGGGGCTTTCGTTTTCATCCGGTTTGCCGCGCAGGAGCAGGACAGTGGCGAAAGCGGTGGCCAGGAAAATAGCCAGCGTGAAGGTGAGCAGGGCGCGCTGCCATCCGAGCCAGGCGCCGAGCATCGCCATGAGCTTTGCGTCGCCAAGCCCCATGCCCTCCTCGTGGCGAACCAGAAAATAAACCCAGAGGAT
>JAJXXN010000267.1 GCA_021781075.1 Acidobacteriota bacterium
TTGATGGCATGGCTACCCTGGCCAAGCGTCAGCTCAAAGATGGGCATCTTTCGTGTCCGCAAAAGCGTGGCGCCGCGGACCTCCCCAATCACGCTGGCAGTCTCGCCGGGCTTGATCTCGTCAAGCGGCACGGGATTGCGGCGATCCTCATACCGGAAGGGAAGATGATAAAGCAGGTCCTCGGCGGTCAGCACATTGCGCAGGGCAAGCAACTCCGCAACGCGCGGGCCAACACCGCGCAGGTACATTACCGGGCTTTCCAGTTCCGCCACAGTGCGATGCTAAATGGCCACGGTGCCTCGAAGATAGCGTGGAAATTATTGGAACCCGCCGGGTGCGGCCTGCGTAAAATATAAAAACTGCCAGGCAAGGCCGTGTAGACTTCTTGCGAAGGCAATAGCTCAATCCCCTGGTTAGGAATAAAAATCAATGCCCATTGTTGAGTTGATACAGGTGACCAAGGCCTATGAAAGCAAGGTTGCGGTCAGCCAGTTGAGCCTGGCCATCGAGGCTGGCCAGATGTTTGGCCTGTTGGGCCCGAACGGTGCCGGCAAAACAAGCTCCATCCGCATGATGATTGGGATTACCATCCCCGACTCGGGCGAAGTCCGGCTCTTCGACAGGCCCTTTGACCGCCACGCGCTGGCGCGGGTCGGCTATCTGCCAGAAGAACGCGGCCTTTACAAGAAGATGAAGGTCATCGACCAGATGGTCTTTTTTGGCCAGTTGCGTGGCCTGACGGCCGAGGAGGCGCGCAGCCGCGGAATCCGCTGGGCTGAAAAG
Organism: Acidobacteriota bacterium; assembly: GCA_021781075.1. Lineage (GTDB taxonomy): Bacteria > Acidobacteriota > Terriglobia > Terriglobales > Acidobacteriaceae > CAIMNN01. Next base: position 784 of record JAJXXN010000267.1, read on the forward strand.
CTGATGATTGCCGAGTCGCTCGAAAAAAAAACCGAGGAACTCTCAAAAGGAATGCAGCAGAAAATCCAGTTCATCTGCTCGCTGATCCACGACCCCGGGCTGGTGATCATGGACGAGCCGTTCAGCGGGCTCGACCCGGTCAACGCCACGCTGCTTGAAGACACGCTGCTCGAATTGAAGGCGCAAGGGCGTGCGATCCTTTTCTCCACCCATCGCATGGACCAGGTGGAAAAGCTTTGCGATTCCATCTGTCTGGTCAACAAGGGCGAAGCGGTGCTGAGCGGCCGGATGCGCGAGATTAAAGGCCGTTATGAGCGCAACCGCATCCTGATGCAGTTTGAAGGCCGCGAGGATTTTTTGAAATCGGCGGAGATTGCGGAGGCGAAAAATTACTCCGGCCACGTGGAGATCAAACTCAAGCCGCATGGGGATGCGCAGAAGTTGCTGCATGAGGCGGCGCAAATGGCCACCATCTACCGCTTCGAGATGGTCGAACCGTCGCTTGAGGAGATTTTTATTGAGACTGTGGGAGGCCGGGCCGATGCATAACCTGCTGTTGATAGCCAGGCGCGAGTATCTGGAACAGATCCGCAAACGCGCTTTTCTCATTTCAACCATCCTGGTCCCGTTGTTCATTGGCGCTATCCTTGCATTTTCCGCCTACTCCAACAAGGACCTGATGAATGCCGGCAAGCACATTGCCATCGCCACCACCGACAAGTCGCTGGCCAGCGAGATCATCGCCCAGTTGCTCAACAACAAGGACGAGCGCTCGGAATTTGACAGCATTGACGGCGCCACCGAGGCACAAAAAGCCGAACTGACGGCCAAACTCAAGGCCAAGTCGATTGACGGCTTTGTCTGGGTCGAATCGCAAAATGACTCGGTGACGAAAGCAATGTACGAGTCGCTTTCGGCCGGCGATATTGTGATTCCTGAAAAAGTGCAGGGCGCGCTGAACAAGGTGTTGGTGCGGCGGCGCATGGCGCAGCGCAACATATCGCCTGGGGAGGCCGATGCGTTGCTCAAGGATGTTTCCGTTGACGTGGAGCAACTCAACGAGCAGGGCCAGGAGGTGAAGAGCAATTTTCTGGCCACCTTCTTCACCGGCTACCTGATGGCAATCCTGCTGATGATGACCACCATGCAGTATGGCATGAACGTCGCCCGCTCCGTGATTCAGGAAAAGACCTCACGCATTTACGAGGTGGTGCTTTCAATCGCCAAGCCCACGGAGATTCTGGCCGGCAAACTGGTGGGCGCGGGCGCGGTCGGCCTGACGCAGATCGGCATCTGGGGCGCGGCGGCCGTGGTGATTGCAGGCTCCAGCCTGGCCACGGGCATGATGAACAGCAATATGCATTTCAGCCTGTCCGCCAAGCAGATTGCATTTTTCACGGTCTATTACCTGCTGGGCTATCTGCTGAATTCATCCATCTTCGCCGGGCTTTCCGCCACCTGCGAAACCGAGCAGGAATTGCAAATGTTTGTCCCGCTGGTCACGGTTCCCGTGGCGCTGAGTTTTGCCCTGATTGTTGCGGTCATCAACAATCCATCGGGGGCATTTTCCGTCGGAATCTCGCTCTTCCCGTTGACCGCGCCGATCATCATGATGTTCCGCATGGGTTCCGAGATGCCGCCGGCATGGCAGTTTGCCGCTTCGATTGCGCTCATGCTGCTGAGCATTTGGGGTGCGTTGTGGGTGTCGTCGAAACTGTACCGCGTGGGCATCTTGATGTATGGCAAGCGGGCCAACCTGCCGGAGATTCTGCGCTGGATTCGCTACAGCTAGAATTGAAGCAGTGACAACGCAGCCCAACCGCATATTCACTTTTGGCCAGCGCATTGTTCTGGCCATCGTGCCCCGCATCGTCTGGGCGCTCCTGTGGCCTCTCGGCCTGACCTGGCGTTTTGAAGTGATCCATGAGGATGGTGCCGTCCCGGTGCTCTTTGGGGAAAAACCAGGCCCCGGGATTTATTGCTTCTGGCACCAATGCGTGCTGCCCTGCACGGTTTACTTCCGCGCATCCCGCGCGGTGATTCTGATCAGCAAAAGTTTCGATGGTGAGTTGATCACACGCATTCTGCGCATGTTTGGCTACGAAGCCGTGCGCGGTTCAAGCTCGCGTGGCGGGGCCGAAGGATTGAATGGCCTGCGCAAGGTCCTTGACAGTGGGCGCACGGCAATCTTCACCGCCGATGGGCCGCGCGGCCCCATCTATCAAACCAAGATGGGGCCCATCAAGCTGGCGAGCATGACGGGCGCGCCCATCGGGGCATTTCACCTGGAGCCGGAACGGGCATGGAAGATCAACTCCTGGGATGAGTTCCTGGTTCCGAAACCCTTTACGCGCATCTGTGTCAGCTGGGCAAATTGGACGCATGTGGAAGCGGGAACCCCCAATGAGCAGTTTGAGGCCAAGCGGGAAGAATTGAATGCGGCGCTGGAGCGCGCCCGCAAAAATGCTTACAATCACTTGTTTAAGCCGCCAAAGGATTCGCGATGAACGGCCTGCGCGTAGCCGATTTCGATTACCAGTTGCCGGAGGAATTGATTGCGCAAACGCCGCCGTTGGTGCGTGGCACAAGCCGGATGCTGGTGCTGGAGCGTGGGAGCGGCGCGCTGCATGACAGGAGCTTCGGGGAGTTTCCCGAGTTGCTCCAGGCTGGCGACCTGCTCGTGCTCAATGACAGCCGCGTGATACCCGCGCGTTTGTTCGCGCGCCGCACATTGGTCCGCGATCGCGAACGCCCGACCGGGCAGGTCGAAGTGATGCTGACCGAGGAAGTGGAGCCGCTCAAGTGGGGCGCACTGGTGAGGCCGGGGCGAAAAGTCGCACTCGGCGAGCGGCTGGTTTTTCCTGGCCCTGACGGGGAAACGCTGCTCGAGGCATTGGTCGAAGAACGTGGCGAGTTCGGGCAGCGCCTGTTGAGCTTCTCGCCAGTCGATGATTTTTACGCGCGCCTGGATCAAATCGGCCACATGCCCCTGCCGCCCTATATTCATCGCGAGGATGTGGACGCCGACCGCGAGCGCTACCAGACGGTCTTCGCCGCGGAACGCGGGTCGGTGGCCGCGCCAACGGCCGGTTTGCATTTCACACCGGAAATTCTCAAGCGTATCCGCGCACTCGGCGTTGAAGTCGTCCGCGTGACGCTGCATGTCGGACTGGGTACCTTCGCCCCCTTGCGCGTGGATGAGGTGAAGGACGTGACGTTGCACGAGGAGCGGTACTCGATCAGCGCTGAAACGGCCGCGGCGGTCAATGCCGCGCGGGAAGAGAAGCGGCGTGTGATTGCGGTGGGCACCACGGTAGTGCGCACGCTGGAACATTGCGCGCAAGCCGCCACTGGCAGTGAACTGGAACCACACTCCGGCCGCACCTCGATTTTTATAGCGCCGGGCCACCAGTTCAAAGTTGTCAGCGGCCTTCTGACGAACTTTCACCTCCCGCAATCCAGCCTGCTCATGTTGGTGAGCGCGCTGGCCGGGCGCGAACAGGTGCTGGCCGCCTACAAGCACGCCGTTGACAACCAATACAGGTTCTTCAGTTATGGCGATTGCATGTTCATACCCCCTGCCGGTTAACCGTTCCCGCAGGGGGATGCTTTCAAGGCTTGGTTGCGAGGATGAGCGGCGATGGACCAGGGCTGGGCAGTGCGCGCGCATCGGTGAAGCCTGCCTCTGTCAACCAACTGCTGATCTCCTCAAAACTGTAGGTGTTGCCTTCATCTGTATTGACCAGCATGTTCACGGCGAAGATCAAACCATTGATCGGCCCTGTGCGGTCTGCGTTGACCAGGAATTCCGCAATGGCAATGGTGCCGCCACTCTTGAGGGCCGCAAATGTCTTCTTCAGCAGCGCCCTGCTGCGGGCTTCGCCTTCGCTATGCAGGATGTGCCCCAGTGTGGCGAGGTCGTGGCCGGTACCGAAGTCGGCGCTCAATAGGTCACCCTCACTGAAGCTGAAACGCGCGGCCATGCCAAACCGCCTGGCATTCGCCTTGGCCACGTCAACCACGCCCGGCCAGTCGACTATGGTGACCTTCACCTCGGGCGAGTGTTGGGCGAGCGCGATGCCCCACACACCCGAGCCGGCGGCCAGGTCCAGTATGCTTTTCTCGCCGACAAGATTGAGATGGGCGGCCAAAGCGCATGCCGCGGGGTAGCTCATCGGGAAAATGTCGTTCACAAACTGATGGAAAAACTCTTCACCCGCATGTTGCTGGTTGACCGACTGGTCGGGTTTGCCGGTGCTCACAACATGGTTCAGCCGCAGCCATTTGGGCAGCAACTGTTCGCTGGTATGTAAAATCATGCCGCCGATAAAGGACGGCTTTGAACGCACGAGGAATGTCGCGCTTTCCGGCGTCAAGGCATACCGGTCGCCTTCCCGCGAGAGAAACGCAAATCCCACCAGCGCGTTGAGGATTACGCTGAGCCCGCGCCCCGATGCGTGGGTCAGTTGGGTCAGCTCCGTGAGGTTTTTGGGCCCGTTCTCCAGCAGGTCGAAAACGTTGTGGCGGAGTGCGGCCTCAAGGATCAGCGGCGGCGCGTAGCCCCAGGCAAGTTGAATGATGCGTTCCGGTGTGACACTGTGCTCTTGTGCGCTCATGAATAGCTCGCTTTCGCTGGTATGCAGTTGGTGTGCAGTGGATGGTTTGAAGCGGGGAAACCTATGCAATCTTAACAACCCCAACCCGCGCACGCCATCAAAATCCGGTTGTGGCTTTGATTGAGGGCATCATGGCCAACTGATACACTCCATGAGAATGGCAAGCCAGGAGCAACAACCCGTTTACCTGCTGGACACGATGTCCTTTATTTTTCGCGCATATCACGCCATGCAGCGCTCGCGGCCCATGTCCACGCGCTCCGGCCTGCCCACGGCCGCAATCTATGTTTTTGTGAACATGCTCAAGAAGCTGCGCCAGGATTTTGCGCCTCATTATTTTGCCGCCGTCTTCGACGTGAGCGGTGAGGTGTTCCGCGATGAAACGGCGCGCGGGATCGGCACGCTGAAAAAATGGAATGCCAAGACGCAGGCCTTTGACGAGGTGGATTATGCCGGTTACAAGGCCAACCGCGAGGCGATGCCGGAGGACCTGCGCAGGCAGATCCCCTACATCCGCCGCGTGCTGGAAGGAATGCGGATTCCGATTCTTGAAGCGGAGGGATTTGAGGCTGACGATGTGATTGGCACACTGGCTCGTCAAGCAGCCGATGCCGGGCACCCGATATTCATCGTTTCCGGGGACAAGGACATGATGCAACTTGTCAACGGCAAGGTGCGCATCCTCAACCCGCAAAAGGACAACCTCATTGTCGATGCCGGGAAGGTGGTTGAGATCCTGGGTGTGCCGCCTGAGCGGGTCGTGGATGTGATGGCCCTCCGGGGCGACGCGGTGGACAACGTCCCGGGCGCGCCGGGAATCGGCGACAAGGGAAGCGTGGAGTTGATCCGGGAGTTTGGCACGGTGGAGGCGGTGCTCGACCGCGCTGGCGAGGTCAAACGCAAAAGCTATCGCGAGTCACTTGAGCAAAACCGGGATGCCGTGCTGCTCTCAAAGGAATTGGTAACGATCCATTGCCATGTGCCGCTCGCGCTGGACCTCAAGGAGATGGAGGCGCAGGAACCGGATGAAGACGCAATGCGCGAGCTCTATACGGAGCTGGAATTCACGTCGATGTTGCGCCAACTTTCCG
>JAJXXN010000197.1 GCA_021781075.1 Acidobacteriota bacterium
CCGCCGTGCCGCCGCAAACGCCGCTGCCGCATCCGCAAAGCGCCTGTCCAGCAAATACGCGTGGCCCAGTGCAAGGTAAGCCTCCGCCGCCGCCTCGCCCGTGTGCGCGCGCGCATACTTTGTCACCGCCGTGTATGCCGCGTCGCTCCGCAGCGTCGCCAACTGTTGCGCCATCGGGCGCAATTCCGTCGAGGCCACAAACGCCTGCTGCATCCGTACGGAGCGTGCGCTGCGCGGCCTCTTGCGCGACGACTTTTTCTTGGCGACGCCACCCCGGCTCTTTTTGTTGGCGGATGGCGTTGTTTTCGTGGGGGCATCGCCAGACTCCGCGCCCTGGCCCGCGCCCGCCTCCTGATGCGCCGAAACCGGGCTCGCCTGCCACAAAAACACCGGCGCTCCCGACAATAAAAAGGGAAGCAGGGCAACTGCAACTGTGCGCATCCTGGAAAACAACTCGGCCAACCTCCACATGCTTGTCTCTAAACTTCACTCTAAACCGCAAGGACCCCGATTTGCCGCGCGAGTTGCCGCCAGGAACCCAATCCGTCAGCAATTTGATTGCTCAATCCACGCGGTGGCCAAGCGCGCCGCCCCGCCCACCAGCTTCAATCCGTCCCCGCGCCCGCTGAAGTAGCGCTCATTCACCGCTTCACCGTCAAGCATCTCCCACCGCGAAAATCCCGCCAGCTCAAATTCGCCGGCAATCTCCGCTTCGCTGAAGAACAACTGGAATGGCTCGCCCGCAGACTCCACACGCTTCGCCAGTCGATCCAGCGCCATCCGCTCCGCGCTGCCCAGCATCCGCCGCGGCAGTGAAAAATCCAAACTCACCGCGCTACCCGCCGCCATTCTTCCAATCATCCCCAGCGTCGCCCTGAACCCTGCAGGCGTCAAATACATCGTCACGCCCAGCCAACTGAAAAACGCCCGCCGCTCAAAATCAAAACCCGCCCGCGCCAAACCCTCGCCCGGCGCCTGATGCTCAAAGTCCACCGCGGCAAACCGCAAATCCCCCGGCGCATCAATACCCGCCTCATCCATCAACTCCCGCTTCCACTCCTGCGTCGCGGGATGGTCCACCTCATACACGCGCAAATCCGCAAACGGGTTGCGCAGCGCAAATGTATCAAGCCCCGCGCCCAGCACCACATACTGCCGCACGCCACCCCGGTACGCCAGGCGCAACGCGTCCTCGGCATACCGGCTGCGCCCCACAAGGTACGACCGGAACGCCTTGGAGACATCATGCCTCGACCGCTTGATCTCGTAGTTGTGTCCGTGTACCGCTAGCAGCGGCTCCAGGATCTTCACCGCCCACGGGTCATCAAGCACCAGTGGACGCTCATCCACCATCTGGTGCGCCGCGCGCCGCATCGCGACTCGCAGCGCCGTCCTGCTCGCGACCCCATGCCTCATCACTCCAGCATAAACAACCCGCGCAAAACACAAAGGCCCGGGGAATTTCCCCAGGCCTTTGTTGTTATTTTGATTCTTCCAGCGCTTCAACCCGGTGCGTAGTACCAGCCGACCGAGCCAACGCCGTGCTCGCCGCAACCCCGCCGCCTTATGCCGGCGAAGGCGTTCCCTCCGGGTAGCTCTTGCCGCGTCCCGGCTTCATCACCTTCTGCACGTCGCCGCCCGTGTCGCTCGGCGCCGCCAGCGCGCTCTTCACCGGTGGCAGTTCCTTGCCGTCGATCAGCATCTGCACCTCTTCCGCGTCGATCGTCTCGCGCTCCAGCAATGCCGCCGCAATCCGGTCCATCGCGTCCTTGTGGCTGTTCAGGATTCCATACGCCGTCTGGTACGCCTCATCAATCAAACGCCGCACCTCCAGGTCGATCTGCCGCGCCGTCTCCTCGCTGAAGTCCCGGTGCTGCGCTATCTCGCGGCCCAAAAAGATCTGCTCCTCCTTCTTGCCGAAGGTCAGCGGCCCCAGGCGGCTCATCCCGTACTCGCAGACCATCCGCCGCGCCAAATCCGTCGCGCGCTCAATGTCATTGCCCGCGCCCGTGGACATCTGCCCCAGGAAGATCTCCTCCGCCACGCGACCGCCATAGGCCATCGCCAGGTTCGCCTCCAAATATTCGCGCGTGTGGTTGTGCCGGTCGCCCGGCAAAAACACCGTCACCCCCAGCGCCATCCCGCGCGGGATGATCGTCACCTTGTGGATCGGGTCCGAGTGCTTGAGCCGCATCGAGACCATCGCATGGCCGGCCTCGTGGTACGCCGTCACTCGCTTCTCCTCATCGGTCAGCAGCATTGACTTGCGCTCGGCGCCCATCAGCACCTTGTCCTTCGCCAGCTCGCAATCGTACATCGTCACCTGCTTGCGGTTCAGGCGCGCCGCATTCAACGCGGACTCGTTGACCATGTTCGCAAGGTCGGCGCCGCTGAAGCCCGGCGTGCCGCGAGCCAACACATTCAAATTCACGTCATCCGCAATCGGGACCTTCTTCACATGCACGCGCAAGATCTCCTCGCGCCCGCGTATATCCGGCAAACCCACCACCACGCGCCGGTCAAAGCGCCCCGGGCGCAGCAGCGCAGGGTCCAGCACATCCGGGCGGTTTGTCGCCGCAACAAGGATTACGCCGTCATTCGACTCGAACCCGTCCATCTCCACCAGCAACTGGTTCAACGTCTGCTCGCGTTCATCGTGCCCGCCGCCAAGGCCGGCGCCGCGATGGCGGCCCACCGCGTCAATTTCGTCTATAAAGATGATGCACGGCGCGTTCTTCTTGCCCTGCTCAAACAAGTCGCGCACGCGGCTTGCACCCACGCCCACAAACATCTCCACAAAATCAGAGCCCGAAATCGAGAAGAACGGCACATTCGCCTCGCCCGCCACCGCGCGCGCCAACAGCGTCTTGCCGGTTCCCGGGGGACCGACCAGCAGCACGCCCTTCGGTATCCTGCCGCCCAGCTTCTGGAACTTCTGCGGCTCCCTCAGGTACTCGATGATCTCCTTCAGCTCTTCCTTGGCCTCGTCCACGCCGGCCACGTCCTTGAACGTCACCTTCTTCTGCTGCATGCTCAGCAGACGCGCCCGGCTCTTGCCAAAGCTCATCGCCTTGTTCCCGCCCGCCTGCATCTGGCGCATCATGAAAAAGAACAATCCGCCAATCAGAAGCATGGGCAGCAGATAGCTCAACAGCGTCGGCCACAGCGGGTTGTTGTCCACCGGCTTGTATTGGAAGTTCACATGCGCGGTCTCCAGCGCCGTCACCAAGTCCTCGTAGTGGTCGCCCACATTTGTGTGGAAGGGCTTCGTCGGCGTCGCCTTCAGGTGCCCGTGAAGATCGCTGCCCTGGATCGTCGCGTCCTGCACAAGGCCCTGCTGCACCTTTGCATACAGGTCCGAGTAGCCAATCTCGTCTTCCTTGCCCAATCCCGAGCTCTTCTGCACCATGAAACCAAGCAGAAGAAGACAGATCACAATAAAGACCCAGAACATGACGCTTTTTGAAGTTGAATTCACCAGTTTCCTCGTTTTCTTGGGCGGCTCTCTCCGCCTTCATAACCCTTAGACGCGCGAACTTCCCGCAAAGTCACAGAAAACATTGGCGCTGCTTCTGGCCTTGCCTGCCGCAGGGTACAATCCTCTTTATTCTACTCTTTTACGGCTCAAATCTTGGATTTTTATTGTGAATCCATTGCCTCGGGATATTGTTAAATACTGCTTCCAATTTGGCCCCATCATCCCGCCGCGTCACGGTACCGCGGACACCTTCACCGCCGCAACCGCCTCAATTTCCACCCCTTTCATCCACACAATCCTCCCGCCCATCTCCACCACTGGCCACACCGCGCGCTCCGTGCCCCGCACCTGCATCCGCTCCAAAACCTCCTTCACCTTCTTCTCCCCGCTTGTGTATTTCAATCGCACCCGGTCGCCCGCCTTCCAGCTCCGCAACACTGCGCGCCCCGCCATGGCGCTTTCCACCCGCAGTCGCACTCCAAACCCCTCCGCCTCGCCCGGCACGGCAAACTCCACCGGCTCCTCAATCTCCGCTTCGCTCCTCGCCCCGGCGGCAATTGTCAGCCGCAACTCCCGCGCGCTTCGCTCCACGCGCAGGCCGCCTTCGGCCTCATACTTATCGCCCGCGCGCCCGCTCTCGCCCAATCTACGCACTCCCTCGGTCGCCTCAAAGTTCAACTTGACGCCCAGCCTTTCCGCCGCCAGGCGGATCAATCGCCGCCGCACCGCAACCGGCTGCGCCTTCATCCGCTCCAACTCCAACGCCACGCACGACAGGCTCTCTCCCCGCCCGCCACCACGCACCGGCTTGCCTTCCTTCACCGCCCACACCGCTTCCTTCGCTATCAACCCCTCGATCCAGCTCTCCTCATCCCGCGCCAACTCGGCCATCTGCGCCAAATGCTCTTTCACCCGCTTGTTCCACCGCTCCAACTCCGGCAGCAATTCATGCCGCAGGCTGTTCCGCGTAAAATTCAAATTCTTGTTCGACGAATCCTCGCGCCAGCGCTCCCCCCGCGCCATCAGCCATGCCTCAATTTCGCTTCTCCGCACTCCAAGAAGAGGCCGCACAACGCGCCCTTTGGCAAACTCCAGCACCGGGTAAATCCCCCCCATCCCCTCCATCCACGCCCCGCGCAAAATCTTCCCCAGCACCGTCTCCGCCTGGTCATCCAGCGTATGCGCCGTCGCCACCGCATCCACCGCGCCCCCGTGCATCAACTCGCGGAACCACGCATAACGCGCCTCACGCGCCGCCTCCTCAATCGTCGCCCCGCGCTCTCGCGCCACTGCCTCCACTGCCACGCGCTTCCAATGGAAGGGAACTCCCAGCCTTCCCGCCAACTCCCTGCAAAACTCCGCATCCCCATCCGCCTCCGCACCGCGCAATCCATGGTGCAGGTGCGCCGCACTCAACACCAGCCCCAGCTCCCGCGCCCGCTCCGCCAAACTCAAGGTCAGCGCCACCGAGTCAGCACCACCGCTCAACCCCACCGCCAGACGCATCCCCGGGCGCAGAAGGCCCTCATTCATTTTGAGCTGCGTCTTTTCAATTGCTTTCTTGCTCATGCCTTCCACTCTCAATAAAGTCTAACCTCATGGCAACTGACAACTGTTCACAGCCGACTGTAGGCGTGCCCCTGCGCCCTGTCCCCTGCTTTATACTTCTCCCATGCTTGAAACACGTCCAGCCACAGCCAATGATGCCGCCCTCATCACCGCCCACCGCAAGGCCATGTTCCTCGCCATGGGCCGCACCCGCGAATCCGTCCTCGAATCCATGAGCGCCAACTTCACTCCCTGGGTCACGCGCATGATCATCGAGGGCAAATACACCGGCTGGATCACCGAGGACTCATCCCAAACCCCGCCCCGCCCCATTGCCTCCGCAGGCCTCATGGTCCTTGATTGGCCGCCCCACCCGCTTGACCCCACCAGCGAGCACCGCGGCTACATGCTGAACGTCTTTGTGGATCCCGACTACCGCAAGCGCGGGCTCGCGCACTCTCTCGTGGACCGCTGCCTTGCCGAGGCCCGTCGCCGCCGCATCCGCGTCATCGCCCTCCACTCCTCCGATGCCGCACGGCCCATCTATGAGATATTCGGGTTCCGCGCCACCAACGAAATGTTTTACGTCGACCAGGAAGAAGCCTGAGCGCACCCGAGTCCAGATGAACACATTCGCCATCCTTCCCGCCGCCGGCATCGGCACCCGCATGGCTGCCAACAAGCCAAAGCAATTCCTCCTCCTTGCCGGCGAGCCCGTCCTCATCCACACCCTGCGCACGTTTCTCGCCATCCCGCGCATCAGCGAACTCATCCTCGCCGTCCAGCCCGCTGAAATTGACCACGTACGCGCGCTTCTCAACGACTTCCACCTCACCTCCCGCATCCGCATCGTCGCCGGCGGGGAAAACCGTCAGCAATCCGTCGCCAACGCCCTCGCCGCGCTTGCCGCCTCAGACGACGACATCGTCCTCGTCCACGACGCCGTCCGCCCGCTCATCGACGCCGCCACCATCGAGCGCACCATCGACGCGGTCATCGCAAACGGCGCGGCCATCGTCGGACTCCCCGCCATTGACACCATCAAGCAGGTGGAACGCACCGCCCACGGCGCGCTCATCACCGCCACCATCCCGCGCGAAAACATCGTCCTTGCGCAAACCCCGCAGGGATTCCGTCTCGGCCTCCTCCGCCTCTGCTTCGCAGAGGCCGACGCCGACGGGTTCATCGGCACCGATGAGGCCTCCCTCGTCGAGCGCGCCGGCCACGCAGTCGCCGTCGTCCCCGGCTCCCCGCGCAACCTCAAAGTCACCCAGCCCGGCGACCTCGAACTCGCAGAGTTCCACCTCCGCCATTCCCGATGAGCCCGTTTCGCATTACAATCAACTAGGCAGCGCACTCCACTCCGCACTATTAAAGGAAGACTCGCGTCATGGACTCTCGCATAGGATTCGGCTGGGACTCCCACGAATTTAAACCGGG
>JAJXXN010000244.1 GCA_021781075.1 Acidobacteriota bacterium
GGCCACGGGCACCAACCCGAGCATCTCCGCGAACTACCTGCTCAATTCGAGCTACGTCAGCTACTACCCGGGATCGGCAGTTCCAGTGGGTGATTGCCCGCTGCTTTCCGCCGGTTCTTCGAACGACTACATCTACCCGATGACTGCCTGCGCGCTTCCTGTTAGCTTCATGCCGATGACGGCTGGAACCGACACTGGCACGCTTGTGGTCTCGGACAACACGCTTTACGGATATTACCCGCTCGCCTTTGCCAAGGGCGCTCCTCGCCCGTCAAAGACCCGCTTTGCAGGCCTTAAGGCGAGCATCGTGCCGCTAGGCGAGATGGGCCGCCCGACCAGCAAGTTCCATCCGCAGACGCCCCCGGGGCCGGTTTTACAGACCCTGAACCTGAATGGCTATGCCGCCGAGGCAACGCCGGTGGTGACTCTGCTCTCCGCCGACAACCCGGCGATTGTTGGGAATGTTGCCCCGTTCGCGATTGCGGTTGACGGTCCGGGTGTGACACCAACGGGTGTGGTCTATCTGTTTGATGTGACCAATCCCGCTTCGCCAGTGGTGCTTGGCAGCGGCACATTGAGCGGTGGCACGGCGACGGTGAATGTGTTGTTTGCCGCCTCCGGCAACTTCAACATCCAAGCCTACTACTGTGGCACGGGCGTTTTTGCAAGCAACACCTGCCCGAGCGCGGGAGATGGCAACTACATGACGGCATGGAGCAACGTGGTCGTGCAGTCTGTGGATGACTTCACCCTGAACTTCAGCATCATCGGCGGTGGAAACCTGCCGATCGTCAAGAACGGCCAGTCGCTCACCGAGACCTTCACCGTCTCGCCCGTGGGTGGCTCGACCTTCCCGTATGCGATTACGCTCTCAGGTTCGGGCGGACCGCTGAGCACCAGCTACACGTTTACGCCTTCGACGATCCCGGCCAACTCCGGCTCGACGGCGGTGACGCTGGTCATCAACATCCCGATCGACTTTGTGGCCTCGAATGACGCCCCGAAGACGCCTGGGAACAACTCCAAGCTGCCGATTGCCCCCTTGGCGTTGGCTGCGCTGCTTCTGCCGTTGGCAGGGCGCCTGCGCAAGGCTGGCAAGCGGTTGGCCAAACTGGCCGCGGTCGTTTTGCTGGCAATTGCCGGCATTACCGCGACAGTGACGCTGAGCGGCTGCGGAGCCAACACAGCAGCTGTTTACCAAATCAATGTGACCGGCACAAGCGGTTCGCTGGTCCACACCACAACGTTCGACATCACAGTTGAGTAGATCTCCCAAACGAGCATAGAAGCGCCGCGGCCCCTTCGAGAGATCGAAGGGGCCGCGGTGTTTTTGGGGTGGAAATGGGAGTGGTGGAATTCGAGTGGCGACTCATCTTTTTGCGGTTTGTGCCGATAAGGGGAGTGTTGGCGCCGAGGCAGTTGAACCAGCGCGTAAGAGGGGAGTGGAGCATTGAAGACGATGGACAACATGCCGCCCTCGGAGAATTTGGTTGCGCCACGGCTTTTGCGCCATGAGGATGCGGAGGAGCGGTTTGAGCCGGTGGGTGTGAGCAGTGCCTGGCGCAAGCTGATGGCGCAGGCGCGCCTTGCCTCGCCGCAATTGCGCTTGGCGACCATAGAGGGCGAGGCAGGGACGGGGAAGAGCCTGCTGGCGCATTTTTTACATCATCACTCGCCCTTGATGGAATTGCCCTTTTTGCGCCATGATGCGCGGGAGTGGCTGGCGAATGATATTGATCTTGCAAGCCTGAAGGGCCTGTTGTATTTGGAGCGGGTGGAACTGCTTGAGCCGCTGGGGCAGAACCTGCTGCATGGGATTGTGCGCGCGTACCAGGAGTTGCGGCCACGTCAACTTGCGGTTGTAGTCTCGTCGCAGAGCTCGTTGCATTTATTGGCAGGGCGCGGGCAATTTCTGCCAGATCTGGCATTTCGCCTGGCGGCGGTGCGCTTTTCAATTCCGCCGCTGCGCCAACGCAGGGAGGATATTCCGCCGATTTCGCAGGCGTTGCTCGATCGGATTGGCTACCGGTATCAAATGCGCACGGCAATGCTTGGGCATGGCTGCATGCCAGTGTTGTTGCAGCATATCTGGACAGGCAATGTGCGGGAGCTAGCGAGCGTGCTTGAATCGGCGCTGCTGGAGTCGGCGAACGGAATCATCCGGCCTGGCGACTTGAAATTGCAGGAAGGGCTGCACTTGGCTGGAGCCGAGAACATTGGGAAATATCGGCGTACGCCCTATGTGGAGGATGGTTTTGAGATACGCACGGTTATGCCAGCGCATGAGCCGGAGGACGAAGTGGCCAACCTGGATGAAATGATTCGGAGACATGTGGTGCGTATTTTGCGATTGAGCCACGGGAACAAGCTTCGCGCTGCGCAGTTGTTGGGGATCAGTCGATCGACACTCTACCGCATCCTAGGCGAAGGGCATACAACGATTTAGCGCCAGCAGGTGAATACTAATGTTGCAACGCAAAATCAGGCATGAATGTTGCGTCGCAACAAGTATTGTGAAGGGTTAAATATACAGTCGCGGCTCTTTGGTGACTTGGCTCACATACAGCTGTGTGTATAAATCGACTATTTATAAAGTTATTGCCAGCCAAACCAATCATCAGCAGTTGATGGTCATAATTTGCATCTTGCTCAGCACACAATTGGCAGGCAAGCACTCATAAGGGGATGGTTTCATGAGTTCATTCAAGAATACGGGGCACCTGTTTCGATTTGCAGGCCTCTTCGTACTCGCCTTCCTGATTTTTTTAGGCGTGCGAGGGTTTGTGGTTCCCAAGAGTTTTGGCCAGTACGGCCACTACCGCGGGAATGCGATTGTGGATGATGCGGCGCGGCCCATGTTTTACGCGGGCCATCAGGCGTGTGAAACATGCCATGCGGACATAGCGGCGACAAAGGCATCGGGAGCCCATGCACATGTGAATTGCGAGGCCTGCCACGGCCCGCAGGCTATCCATGCGCTGGCCGACGACCCGACGGCACACATCCCGGTGAAGCCGGACAGTGCGACGCTCTGCATCCGCTGCCATGCCAAGACGCTGGCGAAGCCAAAGAACTTTCCACAGGTTGATGGCGATCACTCGCAGGGAATGGCCTGCATCACCTGCCACACCAACCCGCATTCGCCGGCGATGGACACGGCAGCCAAGGGAGGTGCGAAATGAAGATGAATCGCCGGCAGATTTTGATGCTGATGCCCGCGGCTGCCATTGCGTGGGAATCGATACTGGCGGGGACGCCGGAGGAGGCTCCCAATTACAAGATGAGCGAGCACTGGTGGAGCATGTTGATCGACATATCCAAGTGTATTGGCTGCGGCAACTGCGTGCGTGCCTGCGCGGCGGAGAACAAGGTGCCGGCGGGGCACTTCCGCACCTGGGTCGAGCGCTACCACGTGGATGATGAAAATATGACAGAGCCGCAGGTCATCTCGCCCAATGGCGGCTTTGATGGATTCCCGGCGGCAACCGAGGACACAGGCAAATATTTTTATGTGCCAAAGCTGTGCAACCAATGCGCTGACTCGCCCTGCACGCAGGTGTGCCCTGTGGGAGCGACGTTTATTTCGCCCGACGGTGTGGTGATGGTGGACCGCAAGTATTGCCTTGGTTGCGCTTATTGCGTGCAGGCCTGCCCATACGGCTGCCGGTACATCCACCCGGAGCTGGAAGTAGCGGACAAGTGCGACCTGTGTTACCACCGCATCACGAAGGGCCTGACCACGGCCTGCTGCGAGAATTGCCCGACCGGGGCGCGCCAGCTTGCCGACCTGAAGGACCCGAAGGACCCGATCCACGAGTTCCTGCGGACGCACAATGTGCAGGTGCTGAAGCCGCAGATGGCGACAGGCGCCAAGGTCTTTTACAACGACCTGGATGGCTCGGTGCGGTAAGCGCGGGTGGTTGAACGCGATGGAAAGCGGCGCGGGGCAACCCGCGCCGGGAACCGGCAAGTTATTCCTGGGCATACGCCCCCGAGGAAATCAATATGAATGGTGTTGAAGGCTTCATGTATCCAAACGAGATCGCGTTGCAGTGGAGCGTGCTGATCGTCCTCTACCCGTACATCACGGGGTTGGTGGCCGGCGCGTTCATCCTCGCCTCGCTGGTCAGAATTTTCCGTGTTGAGGCGGTTCGCCCGACCTACCGGCTGGCGCTGCTGACCGCGCTGTCGTTTTTGCTGGTGGCGCCGTTGCCGCTTCAATTTCACCTGGGGCACCCGGAGCGCTCCTTCGAGATGTATTTCACGCCACACTCGACCTCGGCGATGGCCATGTTCGGCTATGTGTACCTGTGGTACCTGATGGCGGTGCTGGTTTTCGAGTTGTGGCTTGATTACCGCGCAGAGATTGTGCAGCGTGCGCAGTCAACGAAAGGGCTGCTGGGGCTGCTCTACAAGGCGATGACGCTGGGCAATTACAACATCAGCCACGAGGCGCTGGAGTTGGATGAAAAGATCGGTTGGATAGTGACGCTGATCGGCATTCCATCGGCCTTCATGCTGCATGGCTATGTGGGGTTCATCTTCGGCTCGATCAAGGCCAACCCCTGGTGGTCATCACCCCTGATGCCGATCGTGTTCATCTTCTCGGCGATGGTCTCGGGCATTGCGGCGGTGATGTTGATCTACATGGCGACCACGAAGATGCGCGGGCTGAAAATCGACGTGGCCTGCGTGGATGCGATCGCAATGTATTTGTTCTACACGTTCATCATTGATTTCGCGCTGGAGTCGCTGGACCTGATCCATCGCATTTACGAGGCTGATGAATCCTTCCGTTCGCTCGACTTCATGGTGCACACCAAGCTGTACATCCCGCATATCGTGATCCAGATCCTCCTGGGCACGCTGACGCCGCTGGTACTGCTTGCGATCACGCAGTTGGTGAAGCTTCCGGAAAGGCTGCGCAAGCGGCTTTACGTGATTGCGGGCAGCCTGATCATGATCGGCGTCTTCGCGATGCGCTGGAATGTGGTCATCGGCGGGCAGCTTTTCTCGAAGAGCTTTCTCGGCTACACCACGTACAAGATGCATTTGATTTCAAAGGAAGGCTTGCTGGTATCGGCCGGCTTGATGCTCTTGCCGCTGGCGATCCTGTATGTGCTGGTTCGCATCCTGCCACCGTGGCATGAGGGAGAAAATCAAGTGCTTGCCGAGGGAGCGAAATAGCTACAGGCGGGACAGCGGGTGGTTGCATGGCAATACTTCCCGAGATGAATGAGAGCGAATGGGCGCGTTTGGCCGCAAGGCTGGACGCGCTTGAGGCGAGGGTGGAAGCCCTTGAACGCACGGATGCGCCGGGCGTTGCCGGCGCGGTTGCCGAGCCGGCCCTGGCAGTGGCGCCGGTGGAACACGAGCGGCAGCAGAGCGGATTTTTGCCGGTCCTTGGAAAGGCGCTTCTGGGCATAGCGGGCGCGTATTTGTTGCGGGCCTTGGCCGAGTCGGCGGTGGCGCCGCGATTGATTGTGGCGCTGATCGCGATGTTTTTTGCAGCAGGATGGCTGTTTTGGGCTCGTCGTGTGGCAAGTGAGCGGTTTGCCAGCGGGGTATACGCCACCACCTCGGCGCTGATATTTGCGCCCATGCTGTGGGAGGTGGTGCTTAAATTCAACCTGTTCAGCGCGCCTGTTGCCGCCATGCTGCTTGCGTTGTATGCGCTTTTTGCAACTGTGTTGTGCCGGCATGGCGCGGTTGAGCCGATGCGCTGGATTAGTGGACTGGCAGTTGTGCTGCTGGCCATGGGGCTGGCCTTTGGCACGCATCAACCGGCGGGGTTTTATCTCGTGCTCTGCATGCTGGCCGCACTCAGCGAGGCGCGGGCGCTGCTGAAGCGTACGGACACGTTGCGCTGGATTCATGCCCTGGCAGTGGACTTCACGCTGTGGGCCATGCTGTTTATTTACACGGTGGGCACCGACCACTCGGAGTATGCGCCGCTCTCCGTGGCCGTTTTACTCGTGTTGAGCGTGTTGCCGCTGTGCATTTACCTGGGCGGAGTTTTTGCGGCGAGTGTACTGCGCGGCACACAGGTGATGATCGCCGAGGTTGCGCAACTGGCTGTGGTTTACTGTCTCAGCGCCTATGCCATGGCCCAATTGGGCGGGGCGGATGGCCGGTTGGCGCTGGGCGTGCTTTGCCTGGCGCTGGCCCTGCTTTGTTATCTGCTCGTGCTGACGCGATTTGCAAGGGAAGGCCAGGGACGCAATGCGCAGGTTTATGCGGGCTGGAGCCTGGTTTTATTTTTTGCCGGGAGCCTGTCTCTATTTGCCGCGCCCACCGCGTCGTTGCTGCTGGCGATTGCGGCGATTCTTACTGTGCTCGGCGGGCTCAGGTTATCGGGCATGCTTTACTTGTTCGGTGCCACGGCGTTTTCCGGCCTGGGCGGAGTGATTGTGGCGGAGTTGTACAGCGGCGTGCCCATCGCGGCGGAGTGGG
>JAJXXN010000251.1 GCA_021781075.1 Acidobacteriota bacterium
CCTCCGCGAGGCGCTTGGGCCCCTCTGGGGCTTTCTCTACGGCTGGACGCTCTTCCTGGTCATCCAAACCGGTACCATCGCCGCCGTCGCCGTGGCTTTCGGGAAGTTTCTCGGCGTATTTTTCCCGGACGTTTCCACGACCAACTGGATATGGCACATCGCGCACGTGCCACCGGTCCCCATCGGCCCCATGGTGCTCGGTAACATGGAGATCGGGCTCAACACCGCGAATCTCACCGGCATCCTGGTACTCGCCTTCCTGGCCGTCATCAACATTTTTGGCGTCGGGCTCGGCGCCATCATCCAGAACATCTTCACCTCGGCCAAGGCGCTCTCGCTCGCGGCACTGATTCTTCTGGCCTGCACCATTGGTGCCAACTCCACCGCCATCACCGCCAACTTTTCAAACGGCGCTTTCTGGCGCAATGCCGGCTGGTCTGTTCTTCATCCGGTGCAGGTTGGCGTCGGCGGGCCGGTTGCCATGGTCAATTTTGCCGTCATCCTCGCCGTGGTCCAGGTCGGCTCGCTCTTCTCCGCCGATGCCTGGAACAACATCACCTTCACGGCGGGAGAGGTGAAGAACCCGCAGCGCAATCTGCCGCTCTCGCTCATCCTCGGCACAGGCTTTGTGCTCACTGTCTACATTCTCGCCTCGCTCTCTTACATCCTTGTTCTGCCGCTCCACGGCGACCCGCACGGGGTCACATCACTCGCCCGCGGGGTGCAATTCGCCACCGAGGACCGCATCGGCACGGCGGCGCTGGGGCAGATCATCCACTCAGGCGGCGCGCAGCTCATGGCCCTCGCCATCCTCATCTCCACCTTCGGCTGCGCCAACGGCATGAGCCTGGCCGGCGCGCGCGTCTATTACGCCATGAGCCGGGACGGCCTCTTTTTCAAATCCGTCGGCAAGCTGCATCCAAAATACAAAACCCCCGTGGCGGGCCTTTTGGTGCAGGCCGCATGGGCAATCCTGCTTTGCCTCTCCGGCTCCTACTCCCAGTTGCTCGACTACATCATCTTCGCCGTGCTCGTCTTCTACATCCTCACCATCGCCGCGCTTTTTGTCCTCCGTTTCAAGCAGCCCAACGCGCCCCGGCCTTACCGGGCCATCGGCTATCCGTTCCTGCCGGCTCTTTATA
Source organism: Acidobacteriota bacterium (assembly GCA_021781075.1). Taxonomy (GTDB): domain Bacteria; phylum Acidobacteriota; class Terriglobia; order Terriglobales; family Acidobacteriaceae; genus CAIMNN01. Next base: position 1,143 of record JAJXXN010000251.1, read on the forward strand.
TCGTGCTGGCGTCGTGGATCTGTATCGTATTATTGCGATATAAGCCGCAATACACTTGGCCGGGCCTGGTGATTGTCCTGCTCGGCGTGCCGGTTTACCTGCTTTGGCGGCCGAAGAGGGCAGTGAACTGAGCCAGGCGTCGCAAGGATTCCAATAGAACGCATTTCCAGATTTTTTCGAGGAGGCACTCCCTCAGATGTCAAATTTGTTCCGCGTCAAACCCCTCTCCCTGCTCGGGCAGGAAGCTGCAGAATCCGGCGAACACTCCCTCAAACGCTCACTGGGCGCAATCAACCTGGTCATGCTCGGCATCGGCGCCATCATTGGGGCGGGCATCTTTGTCCTTACCGGTGTGGCTGCGGCGACCAACGCGGGGCCCGCTGTCTCGCTGAGTTTTGTCCTCGCAGGCATCACCTGCGCCTTTGCCGGCCTTTGTTACGCCGAGTTCGCCTCCATCATCCCCATCGCCGGCTCGGCTTACACCTACGGCTACGCCACACTCGGCGAGTTCATCGCCTGGATCATCGGCTGGGACCTCTGCCTGGAATACGGCTTCGGCGCGGCAACCGTCGCCGCCGGCTGGTCAGGCTACCTCAACAGCCTGCTGCAACAATTCGGCATTTTTCTTCCACCCCAATTCACTGACGTGTATGGTGCCGTCCTCGTCAAATACCAGGACCAGTGGATGAACATCAAGCAATTGCCAGCCGGGGTAAATGCCGCCGGGCTGCCGCACGTGACGGGCATCATCAACTTGGTCGCCATGTTTGCCATTCTTGCCATCACCACCATCTTGGTCATCGGCATCAAGGAATCGGCCAACTTCAATTCCTCCATCGTCTTTGTCAAATTGATCATCGTCGGCATTTTCGTCGTCATCGGCGGATACTACCTCATCACTCATCCGCAACATGCCGCGGCCAACTGGCATCCATTCATTCCACCATCTGAAGGGCATGGCCACTTTGGCTGGCTCGGCATTCCCGCGGGCGCCGCATCCATTTTCTTTGCCTACATCGGATTTGATGCTGTTTCGACAGCGGCGCAGGAGGCCAAGAACCCGCAGAAAGACATGCCCATCGGCATCCTCGGCTCGCTGGTTGTCTGCACCATCCTTTACATCATCGTCTCGTTGATTCTTACCGGCCTTGTCAATTACAAACTGCTCAACGTGCCCGCACCCGTCGCCATGGGCATTGACGTGACAGGCGTGAGTTGGGGTTCGACGATAGTCAAAATCGGCGCTGTCTTCGGCCTTGGCACCGTGATGCTGGTGATGTTGCTGGGGCAATCGCGCGTTTTCTACTCCATGTCAAAAGATGGCCTCCTCCCCAAATGGGCGTCTGCCATTCATCCCAAGTTCCGCACCCCGTGGATCTCAACCATCATCGTCGGCGTGATTGTGGCCTTTATGCCGGCTTTCTTTGATGTGGAGGCGTTGTCAAAGGTGGTCAACATCGGCACACTGCTTGCCTTTACCATTGTCAGCGCCGGTGTCTGGATTCTGCGCGTGCGCAACCCTGAACTCAAGCGCCCCTTCAAAACGCCGCTGGTCCCACTCGTCCCGATACTCGGCATCCTCACCGCCGTCTACCTCATGTTCAACCTTCCGTTGATTACCTGGGAGGTCATGCTCGGCTGGTTGGCCATTGGACTCATAATTTACTTTGGCTATTCGCAAAAGCACAGCAAGGTGCAGGCCATGGCAAAGGAAGCCAACGGCGATTAGCTGCAAACGCCCACTTCATCAAAACGGCCTCCGTGAAGGAGGCCGTTGCTTTTTGAGTGGGAGTGAATTTACGCGTTGGTCTTGGCGCAGATGCTGTCGAAGGCGTGGATGAGATGTGCCGCAATCTCCTGTGCGGTTGACTGCTCGATGACCGGGCGCGGCATCATGAAAACGAGTTGGCCGTCGCGCAGGATGGCAATGGATGGCGAGGTGGGCGGGTGGCCGGTGAAGTAGCTGCGGGCTGTTTCGGTGGCTTCGCGGTCCTGGCCCGCGAAGACGCTGATCTTGTGGTCGGGCTGGTTGGCTGCATTGGCCAAGGCCAGGCGGACGCCGGGGCGCATTTTTCCTGCTGCGCAGCCACAGACCGAGTTGACAACAACCATGGTGGTGCCGGGTTGTGCGAGGGCGGCCTTCACCGCGTCGCCGGTCTTGGCTTCTTCAATGCCGGCGCGGGTCAGCTCCTCGCGCATGGGGATCAACATCAATTCGGGATACATTCTGGGGAACCTCCGGGGGATACTGCTTCCATAGTATTCGATGCATGTGGGCCGGGGAAGATGCGGTTTTTTGTTCCGGGCACGATGATGTAGCCTGTTCTTTCATGCGTATCGAGGAAAACAAGCCGCTCGCCCCGTTGACGACCTTTGGCATCGGCGGCCCGGCGCGCTGGTTTGTCTCCGTGGGGAGTGAAGCGGAGATTGCGGAGGCGGTCCGTTGGGGCATTGGGCATAGAGTTGCGCTTTTTGTGCTGGGCGGTGGAAGCAATTTGTTGGTTTCGGGCGCGGGCTTTGACGGCCTGGTTATTCACATCGGGCTGCGTGGTGTGGAATGCGCGGCGGGGGCGGTTTATCGCGTTGCGGCAGGAGAGATGTGGGATGCGTTCGTCGAGCGCACCGTCGTGGCCGGCCATCAGGGGCTCGAATGTCTCGCTGGCATTCCCGGCACGGTTGGCGGCACACCGGTGCAGAATGTCGGCGCCTACGGGCAGGAGGTAGCCTCCACGATTCTTCGCGTCCGCGCCTTCGACCTGCAGACGCGCAACTTCGTTGAACTCGCCAACCCCGCGTGCGGGTTCAGCTACCGTAGAAGCCGCTTCAACTCAACCGACCGCGGACGCTTCATCGTCACGCGTGTTGATTATCAATTGCGCGAAAATGCCGCGCCGCAGATTGCCTACGCCGACCTGAAGAAAATATTCGCCGGGGGAAGCCCTCCAACGCCAGTGGAAGTCGCGGCGGCAGTGCGCGAAATTCGCCATGCAAAGGGAATGCTGCTGGTCGAAGGCGAGGCCGATTGCCGCAGCGCGGGCAGTTTTTTCAAGAACCCGGTCATCAACGAGGAACATTACGCGCGCATTGTCAAAGCGTCGGGCACGGTGGCACCGCGGTTTACCGCAGACGAGGGAAGCGTGAAAATCCCCGCGGCGTGGTTGATTGAGCAGGCAGGTTTCCACAAGGGTTTTGCCATCGGGAACGTGGGTATTTCATCGCGGCACACACTGGCATTGGTCAATCGCGGCGGCGCAAGCTTTGAGGAGGTGGCGGCACTGCGGGATGCGATTGTTGCCGGCGTGGAGGGAAAATTTGGCATCCAACTGGAGATGGAGCCAGTCCTGGTCGGCGCCTGAGCGGGTGTCAACCGATCAGGATTTTACCCGGTTCGCATGCATCCGCTGATTCGCTACTTTTTCATCAAACGAGTGTCTAAATGCATTGAATGACTGACGGCGATAAGTTAATATCGACCGTTGATGGAGGGAGTATGAAAAAGAGAATTGGCACGCGATTTGCCCTTGTTCTGCTTGCTTTACTACTTGGTGTCACAGCCAGCGCAAATGCGCAGTTTGGCATCTCAGTCTCGTTTGGCCCCCCGGCCCTGCCCGTCTATGTGCAGCCCCCATGCCCCGGGGATGGTTACATGTGGACCCCCGGCTACTGGGCATGGAATGAAGATTACGGGGATTACTACTGGGTTCCTGGCACGTGGGTGATGGCGCCACAACCCGGCTACCTCTGGACTCCGCCGTGGTGGGGTTGGGAAAACGGCGCCTACCTCTTCCATGAAGGCTATTGGGGCCTGCACATCGGCTTCTACGGCGGCATCAACTACGGCTTCGGTTACACCGGCGACGGCTTCTGGGGCGGGCGCTGGGATGGCGACCATTTCTTCTATAACCGCTCCGTGACCAACATCAACAACACCTACATCCGCAACGTTTACAACGAACGCATTGTCAACAACTACAACAATGGTGCAATGAACCGCACCAGCTTCAATGGCGGCCCCGGTGGCATCAACGCCCGGCCGAACCATGAGCAGCAAATTGCCATGCGCGAAAATCATCTGGCTCCGGTGGCGGCGCAGAAAGAGCATCTGCAGATGGCGCGCTATAACCCGCAATTGCGTGCCAGTGTGAACCAGGGCCGCCCGCCGGTGGCGGCAACGGACAAGCCCGGCCAGTTCCGTGGAAAGGGTGTGGTGCCCGCGCGCAATTCCTCCACGCCCTATCATCCCCAGCAGTACAACACGCCCGCGCAGCGCAACGGCTCCATGCAGCCATCGAATGGCGCATACCGGCCTTACGTGCATCCCAACGACCTGCCGCAGTATCAGCACCCCAACGCGCCGGCCAACAACCCCGGATTCAACCAGCAGCGCTACCAGCAGCAACAGGATCAGTTTTTTACCCGTCAGCAGCAGGAGCGCCAGCAATTGCAGCAGCGGCAGGATTTGCAGCACCAGCAATATCAGCAGCGGTGGAACAGCAATCCGCAGCGCATGCAGCAGTTGGAGCAAACGCACCAGCAGCAGACGCGCCAACTGGAGCAGCGTCAATACAACCAGTACCAGCAATTTCACCAGAACCCGTCCTACTCGGCCCAGCGTTCACAACCTCAGCAACGCGGCAATTGGAAACGGTAATGGCGGGGTAATACGGGCCACGCAGAAAAGGCGCGCGAGCGAATCGCGCGCCTTTCACCTTGGTGGCACATTTTAGGCGTGTTTGCCCTTCCACTCGGCGTACGGGCCCTGGAAGTCCTCAATGCCGTTTTCGTCAAAGTGCCACAGACGCGTGGCCACCTCGTCGATCAAATCATGGTCGTGCGTTACCAGCAGCACCGTGCCTTCAAAGCGTTGCAACGCGATGTTGAGGGCGTTGATCGACTCCAGGTCGAGGTGGTTGGTGGGCTCGTCGAAGATGAGAAAATTAGGCTTGGTCAATATCAGCTTGCAGAAGATCAAACGCGCCTGCTCGCCGCCCGAGAGCGCCTTGGTCGGTTTCTTGCCCTCCTCGCCGGTGAAGAGCATCTGGCCGAGGATGCCGCGAATGTCCTCGAAGTGTGCCTGTGGGTTGAAGCGGTGCAACCAATCGGCAACGGTGAGGCCGTGCTCGATCAGGCCGCTGACATCCTGGGGAAAATATCCAACCTGTGCCTCGTGCCCCCAGTTGACCTCGCCGGCATCGAGCTTGAATTGCGGGTCTGCGAGCCCGGGATAATTGGCGAGCAATGACTTGAGCAGCGTGGTTTTGCCCACGCCGTTGCGGCCCATGAGGCAGACTTTTTCACC